>CAZMXO010000105.1:0-3975 GCA_964570265.1 uncultured bacterium | reverse complement strand
ATAAAATATTTTATATGTAATTTCTTATTCTCTCAAAGATTTTCTCTGTAGAATTGATATGAAGCTTACCAAGTTTCCTGCTGCTAAAAGCCATCTGCTCCAGCTTGTGTTCATTTTTGATTAAATCAAGTATTTCTTTATTTAATGTTGACACAGAGAGGTTTTTTTCTTCTATGATTGTCCCTGCTCCATTATCAGAGAGAAGTTTTCCGTTATAAAACTGATGATTAGCTGCTGCCTGAGGGTAGGGGATTAAGATAGCAGGAATGCCAAATAAACTAATTTCAGTGATTGTCATAGCTCCTGCCCTTGATATTACAATATCAGAGATTGCGTAAATATCTGCGATGTGTTCTGTGAAAGGCATTACTTTTACGTCTAAATTAGTTTTTTTATATTTGTCCAGAACCAGTTGGTAATCTCTTTTCCCTGTAATGTGTATTATTTGCCAGTGCTTAATATGTTCTTCTATGTTGATAAATGTATCTTGAGAAATAATATTGATTTGATGCGCTCCCTGACTGCCTCCAAATACGAGAATTGTTTTCTCTTTTTTTGAAGCCGGGTTATGTTTTTTGTCGGCGGCTTTTAAAATGTCATTTCTTATAGGATTACCGACTGTTACAATCTTACTTTTGCAGGGCAGATATTTTTTTGTTTCGTCAAATGCCACATCAACTTCTACAGTTATATTTGCCAGCAATTTATTTGTGGAGCCTGGAACAACATTCTGTTCATGAATTAAGGTAGGGATTCTCATCAGATATGCAGCTATAACAGGAGAAATGCTCAGATAACTACCCATGCCGACAACTAGATCCGGTTTGAATTTTAGTATAATAATAAAGGATTGAACTAAACCAAGAAAGGCTTTAAATAAGCATGGAATAATACTGAACAATTTATTTCTATTCCATCCTTTGCCGTAAATAGCAGCTGTTTGAAAACCAGTGTTTATAATCTTATCGGAGGATATACGTTTTGAAATTAAAAATAGTATGTCAGAATTTTTAACTCTTTTCTTTATATAATCTGCGATTGCCAAAGCAGGATACAGATGTCCACCTGTTGTTCCCGCAGCGAATATGATCTTTATACGCTTCATCGTTCCCATTCTTTGCTGATATTAAGCAATAAGCCGATAGCAGTCATGTTAACAATTAAAGAAGAGCCGCCAAAACTGATAAATGGAAGGGTTGTTCCCTTTGTTGGAAGGAGTCCCGTAACAACACCGATGTTTATTATAACCTGATATGCAATCATTATAGTAATCCCAATTGCTAATAGATGTCCGTATAAGTCCGGGGCGTGATATGCGATTATAATGCCTCTCCATATTATGTATGTATATAATAAAATTATCAGTGAAGTTCCTATAAAACCAAGTTCTTCGCCAATTATTGAAAATATAAAATCCGTATGCGCCTCCGGCAGGTAGAATAATTTCTGAATTCCTTTGCCAAGTCCCTTTCCAAACCAGCCTCCCGATCCTAATGCGTAAAAGGACTGAATAATTTGATATCCTTTTCCAAGAGGATCCTCCCATGGATCTAGAAAAACCATTATTCTTTTCATGCGGTAAGGAAAGGTGCAAATTGCAATGTAGATAGCAGGAAGAGATGCAAGAAAAAAGATTGCTAGATGTTTTATATTAGCGCCTGATATGAACATCATTGTCAAAACAATTCCAGCAATAAGTACACATGATCCAAGATCATTTTTTATTATTAGAGCCAATACTAAACCCAATACCAACATTGGAGGCAGAAAACCTCTTATGAACTCTTTGATGTTGTGCTGTTTTATGGTTAAGAAATTAGCTGCATACATAATCATAACAAGTTTCGCAAGCTCTGAAGGCTGCATACTTAATGGTCCGATTCTGATCCATCTTCTGGCTCCTCCTGCAGCTCTGCCAATGTTGGGAAGGTACACCATGATTAATAGAATAACTGTTATAACCAGAAAGGGTTTTCCAAGTTTTTTAAGCATCTCATAGCGGATATTCATACTTATAAACATAAATATAAGTCCAATAAAAGCCAAGATTAAATGGCGCGCAAGAAAATAAAGGGGATTATTAAATCTCAATATAGCAACCATAGCCGCCGTATTGAACACCATTATTATTCCAATACCAATCAGGATAAAGACGACAGATAGCAATGCAATATTCTGTTTATGCATGCTCTATTCTTGATTTTAACGTATTAACAGCGTTTTTGAAGAGATTGCCTCGTTCTATGTAATTTTTGAACATATCAAAACTACTGCATGCCGGAGAAAGCAAAATTGTATCGTTCGGTTTAGATAATGAGAAAGCTTTTTCCACTGCATCATCCATTGAATAAACGTATGTTAAAGGAACTAGTTCTCCGATATCCTTTTTTATTATATCTCTAGCTGCCCCCATTAAAATAAGATGTTTGACCTTGTTTTTAATTAGCTGTTCCAAATAGACGTAACTTCCTCCCTTATGCATTCCTCCAATAATAAGTATAATGGGAGCTTTGGTATTTTCAATTGCTGCTTTAGCAGCATCAACATTTGTTGCCTTTGAATCATTAATAAATGTAACATTATTTATTTTATTAACAAATTCTGTTTTATGTGGGAATCCCACGAACTTAGTCAATGTGCTTTTTATTGTTGCCGGATCAACTTTAAATATAGCTGCTACACATATAGTTGCAAGCATGTTTTCCAAATTGTGCGTGCTTTTTATCCTTAATTCATCAACTCTGCATATCTCTTTCTCTTCTGCGTCAAGCCTCATGAAGATTTTTTCATCTTTAATAAAAGCATTACATGCTTGAATTTTTCTACTAAAAAGCGAAACATGCGCTTTTGTTATATTCTCGAATTTAGATACTACGGGATCATCATAATTCAGAATAGTGAAATTCTTGGTGGTTTGGTTCTTAAAAATCATTGACTTTGCATGTATGTAACTCGCCATATTTTTATATCTGTCAAGATGGTCAGGTGTAATATTTAAAACCAAAGAAATAAAGGGACAGAATTTAGTGATAGTTTCCAGTTGAAAACTGCTGATTTCAGCAACAATAATATCTGATTTTGATAAGGACTCTACTTTTTCAGATAAGGCAGTTCCTATATTCCCAGCAACAATGGCATTGTAACCAGCTTCTTTAAGTGTGTTTTTAATAAGGATAGTTGTTGTTGTTTTCCCGTTTGTACCTGTTATAGCAATGATTTTTGCAAGGGAGAACCACGAGGCAAACTCTATTTCACTCACTATTTCAATACGCTTTTCCTTTGCCTTACGAAGAATGGGAATATCCGGAGGAATGCCAGGGCTTAGTATTATAAGATTTTTATTTTCGTAAACCCTATCTGAATGCCCGTCTATTTCTACGCCAATGCCAATGCCGGTAAGAATATCTTTGTTTTTTTTAATATCGTCAGACGCAGAATTGTCACTCGCAAACACATCTGCACCCATTTTTTTAGCCAGTTTTGCAGCAGCAAGACCGCTTTTACCAAGACCAAGAACAGTGATAGTTTTATTTTTTATATTTTGCATTATGGCTTTAGCAGCTCAAATCCTGTAACTGGATCTAAAACGCGCACGGCTGTTGTATCAAGCAATTCAAATAAGATAACTTCCAGTACATGCCATGTCTTTACACCTTTACGAACGCATCCGGTTACTGTTTGAGATTTTCTTCCGCAGGCTATGTGCATATGCAAAATAGGGTTACCTTTTTTATCAGGGAAAATAGTCCCAGTTCCTGCTATCTCATTAACATTATCAAGAATATATTCCATAGGGACAATCGGCTCTTTACGTCCATGTTCCGGACCCACTACAAGTTTACTGTTCTTGTCAGCTCCTCCGAGAACGATTAAAGATGCAGCTTTAATGGACTTTTTGCGAGAAAATTTTTCAATCTCCCCATGAATAATATCCCCATCTTCAAGACGAATAACAAATATTCTTCCTTGTTTGGC
>CAZMXO010000104.1:0-4063 GCA_964570265.1 uncultured bacterium | reverse complement strand
ATTCTGGGGTGGGATATTCATGGAATTAACTTTTCTCGGTTACAGTAGTAGTAGGTCGCGAGAGACTCGAACTCTCCACACCCGGCTTAAAAGGCCGGTGCTCTAACCAGATGAGCTAGCGACCCGAAAATGTTGATTGTACTGATTTATAAATTTTTCTCAACAAAAATCGTCTGTGACCTTTGCGGACCAACTGAGACTATAGCTATCGGCACATTCATTAATTCTGATAACCTGTTTAAATATTTCTGCGCATTTTTTGGCAACTTGTTATATTCTCTTATCTCAACCGTGCTTTCTATCCAACCGGGTAATTTTTCATAAACCGGCTTGCATTGCTGAAGTATATCAGAACGATATGGGAACTCTTCTAGCCTCTGATTATTATACTCATACGCAACACAAACATTTATCTCATCGAGATCATCAAGTATATCAAGCCGTGTAACTGCAAGCCTACTCAGCCCGTTTAACATTGCTGAATATCTTGCAATAACTCCATCAAACCAACCGCATCTGCGCGGTCTGCCTGTGCTTCTCCCATACTCGCCTATTGGGCCGGCGTTTCTTAACTTGTTTCCTAACTCCCCTTTGAGCTCTGTTGGAAACGGACCCTCTCCAACTCTTGTTGTATAAGCTTTCACTACTCCTATAATACTATCCACCTTTGTCGGACCAACACCAAGACCTGTACATATACCTCCGGAAGTAGAATTCGAAGATGTAACATAAGGATATGTGCCATGATCAACATCAAGGAGAGTACCCTGCGCTCCTTCAAATAATACACTAACACCTTCGTCTATCGCTTTATTTAGTATAAAAACAGTATCCTTAACAAATCGACCCAATTTTTCTACATATCCGGAATATTCATCAAATATCTCATTTACCTGAAACCCCTCTACTCCGTATATTTTTTCAAACAGCACATTAATCTGCTCCAAATTCTCTTTCAATTTAGCTCTAAAGATATCCGGGTCAATAAGGTCACACATTCTTATTCCCATTCTTGCTACTTTATCTACATATGTTGGCCCAATTCCCCTAAGCGTTGTTCCGATCCTACCTCTCTCTCTCTCTTCTTTTAATGTTTCCGAGGCTATATGATAAGGCATTGTCACATGAGCTGATTTGCTTATATATAAATTATTCTCATTTACGCTGATTCCTTTACTTTCTAACTCAGAAATTTCTTCTAATAACGCTTTTGGATTAATAACAACTCCGTTACCTATTATGCATTTTTTATCTTTGTGCAATATTCCGGAAGGAATAAGATGAAGCGTGAACTCGTTATCATTGATTATAACAGTGTGTCCGGCATTATTCCCGCCCTGATAGCGAGCCACAATATCAGCATTCTCAGTAAGCAAATCAATAATCTTCCCCTTGCCCTCATCTCCCCACTGCGTACCAATTACAGCTACATTACTCATCAGTTCTCCTTATGGTGTTACTGTCATTATTTGTTTTGCCTGTTTTGGATAATTTGCAATAAACCTCAATTCATAATTAGTAAGAGGTTTTTGTGTATGCACATTGGCATATCTAACAAGATCCAAAATTTTAGCGGCTTCTCTATCGTCTTTGAATTCTATTTCCAGCTTGCCATATACATTTCTAAAACCCTTTATTCCGCTATACTCTCCTGCTGTTATTTTTCTGCCTGTATCTATTATCTCATCCTCCCCTCTTCCAAGTTCCTCAAAATCGTACAATTCGTAATTTCTTCTATCCTTGAGAGCGCCGTCTGCGTGTATTCCTGATTCATGAGCAAAGGCATTCTCTCCAACAGCAACCTGATTTACAGGTATTGGAACTCCGAATGAATAAGATGCATATTTTGCTATTTTCCATGCCTTCTTTAACTTAATTCTATCGTCAAGCTTGTAATTCCCCTCAAATCCCGAGGATTTTTTAATGGCAAGAATAACTGACACCATATCTGCGTTTCCTGCTCTTTCCCCCATACCATTAAGAGTGGTATTTATGTATGCATCCACTCCTCCGTCTATCGCACCTTTGGCTCCGGCTATAGAACATGCTACTGCAAGCCCTAAATCATTATGACAATGAAGTTCTATCGGTATTTTTATCTCCTCTGCAAGTGTTTTTACTCTCTCGTAAATTGAGAAAGGATCATCATAACCTAACGTATCACAATAGCGGATTCTGTCTGCTCCATGCTCTTTGGCATACTTTGCAAATTTAATGAGAAAATCCATATCTGTTCTTGATGCGTCCTCTGCATTAACGCCAATTGTCAAAGCTCCAAGCTTCTTCGCTGTTTTTACAGCATCTGCCATAAGACCCAAAACACTTGGTTTATTTTTGCTCTCAAAATCCCTCGTTATTTTTCCTCCGAATTTTCCATCTGTCATCTGATTAGATGTCGAAATAGATAGGTTCCAATGCTTAATATTCGTAATCTTGTAAGACTCCTCAATATCCCCTGCAAGTGCTCTGCTCCAGCCCTCAAGAATCATAGGAGAAATGAGCCCTAGATCCACAAGCTCAAGGTTAGCATTAATGTAATTAGTCTCATGCTTTGTAAGAGGAAATCCAAACTCACTCTGATATATACCCATGTCATTAAGCATAATATTCAGCATTGTTTTTTCCAGTTTTGCCAGACCAAGTTTTGCTGTTTGAACACCATCTCGATTTGTAACATCAATTATATAAATTTTGTTTTTCTTATTCTGTTTCATATCGCTTTCCTTTTTACTCTATAATTTCCGTTCCATTATTATTGACTTCCGTCACTAGAAACCTGCTCTTTATATTGTGTTTTAAAAAAGCTTGCTGCATACTCTTCCCTATTTTTTCAAAGCCTTCAGTTGCAAAAGCAACTATTGAAGGACCTGCTCCGCTTAAAGCCACGCCTCTGGCACCACTTTTCGTAGCAGCTTCAAAAACATCATCCATCCCGGGAACTAGTTTTTTTCTGTAAGACTGATGCAGCATATCCTGCATGCCGGCGCCAATATGTTCAAGCTGTCCGGTTAGAATAGAACTGACTAACAAACATGCTCGGCTTATATTAAACACAGCTTCTTTTCTCGAAATTTTCGAAGGCAGTATTTCGCGCGCTCTGGATGTTGATACCTCGAATTGCGGAATAACCACCACTATTTTAAACTTAACATTCGGACTGATCTTAAAATATTTCAAATCTCCTTTATCAACATAAGATATCGTAAGTCCTCCAAAAAGAGCCGGAGTTACATTATCAGGATGTCCCTCAAGGTCTGCAGTCAGAGACATAATTTCATCCCTGCTAAACCTGTTTCCGAGCAAACAATTTGCTCCCATCGCTCCTCCTACCAACGCCGATGCACTGCTTCCTAATCCTCTTGCCAACGGGATATTATTAACCATTTTTATTTTCAATCCATCCATCTTGACCTCAGCCATATCAAAAACCGCCTTTGCAGCAATATATACTATATTCTCTTCATCAAGAGGCAAACTGTCTTTCCCTTCATTCTCAACCTCTATGTGCGTTTTTGCAGCTAATTCAATTGTAACATAATTATACAGATCCAGAGCCATTGCAAGTGTATCAAAACCCGCTCCAAGATTTGCTGTTGTTGCCGGAACTTTTATTGTTACTGATTTCATCTTCAAAACCTTACTAACTTAACTGATATTATCTCTTTCAGTTCCTCAATTTCACTTAGCGTTTCTTTAGGAGGTTTGTTATCCAAATTAAATACAGTCACTGCCTGCTCTCCCTGTTTTTTTCTACCAAGTGTCATGCTCGCAATATTGACATTATGCTTACCTAATACTGTTCCCATCTTCCCCATTATTCCAGGCATATCACTATTGATACATACAAGCATAAACCCCTCAGGAACCGCATCAACATGATAATCATTTATACGTACAATCCTTGGGTCATCTTTGCAAAACAGAGTTCCCGCTATTGAAGATTCTCCAGAATTCGTTTGTGTATATATAGTGATCAAATTCGTAAAATCCTCTGCCCTACTAGTCTTGCTCTCTACAACTTTTATTCCTCTCTCTCTCGCAATAAAAGATGCATTTACATAAT
>CAZMXO010000103.1:0-4116 GCA_964570265.1 uncultured bacterium | reverse complement strand
CCAAATTCATCTATACGGTTGCGTATAACTATAAGCGCTCTTTCTTGGACATCTTTTGCTTCCTTTCCTGACAATCCTTTTGTATCAACGGCAAGCACAAGATGGCTTCCGCCCTGAAGGTCTAAGCCAAGATTAATAAGCTTTTGCGGTAAAAATCGTTTTAAGAATATAGGGATATTGCCGTAGAGCTTCGCGTTTTTTAAAATATCATTAACTGCGAACGCTTCCTTAACCGCCGGCAGTGTAAATATAATGACGCTTTCTTTCTCGTCGATCTGAGTGGATAATTTGTGTATTTCTTGTTTTTCTAGACGGGTTTTTACTATATTTGAAGCCCTGCCGAATGCTGTGATCGGCTCTACATTCTTGGGAAGATTTTCAAAATCAAGCTCCAGAGAAAAATAACCGCAGCCGTTTTTATCTATACCTGTCTTTATTCCATCTTCCGGAAACGCGCCCTGCAGCCACACGGGAAGAAAATATCCATAAACTCCTGTTAACGGCAGATTGCACGCTATGCCCACAAGAACAACTGCTACAACTAATATTATCCTCCACTTGAGAGATTTCATCACACTTGGTCAGCCTTGTTTTCTACGCGGCTTATTGCACTTCTTGCAAATTCTATCTTTACATTATCAGCAACCTTTATTACCAACGTTTTCTCTTTTGCTCCTACAACCATGCCGTAAATGCCTCCGCTGGTGATTATTTTATCTCCTTTTTCTACTTCGGAAATCATTTTCTGGCGCTCTTTCTGCTTCTTCTGCTGAGGCCTGATCGTTAAAAAATAGAAAATCCCGAATATCAGCGCCATCATAATTAAAAACCCGAACGGATTTCCCTGTCCCTGCTGTGGAGCTCCGCCTCCAGTGCTTCCCATTGCATAAAGCATACTTAGCATTTTTATCTCCTTTTATTTAAAATCGTCCTAATGACTTATTGAATAACATATTTGAGAATAAACTTAAAGAACTAATTTCCCCCATACTGTTCTAGAAACGCTTTCTTAAAATCCAAAAACTTATTTTCGGAGATAGCTTTTCTAGCATCTTTAATAAGCTCCATTAGAAAATATAAATTATGAATAGAGGTTAGTCTGAGCCCTAGTATTTCGCGCGTGTTGAATAAGTGCCGAATATATGCTCTGGAGTAATTCTTGCATGTATAACAACCACATTTAGAATCTATGGGGTCATGGTTTCTTGCATACTCTGCGTTCCTCACAATCAGCTTTCCTCCCCTTGTGAACGTTGTCCCATTTCTTGCGTTACGCGTAGGCATCACACAATCAAACATGTCAATACCAATAGCTATGCATTCCAATAGATCTCGAGGGTCTCCCACTCCCATTAAATAACGAACCCTGCGTTCAGGAATAAAACAAAGTGTGTGTTGGGCAATTTCGCACATTAATGACCTATCTTCTCCTACGCTCAAACCACCAATAGCATAACCGGGAAAACCTGTTTCAACTAACTCGTTTGCGCATCTTTCTCTCAGCTCTTTATACATCCCTCCCTGGATAACAGGGAACAAAAGCTGCGTTTCGTCAACATGCGCCTTTTTACATCTCTCTGCCCACTTACATGTTCTTTGCATGGCGATTTCGGCATAATCATGCTCGCATGGATACTGGATACATTCATCCAAG
This sequence comes from uncultured bacterium, assembly GCA_964570265.1. Lineage (GTDB taxonomy): Bacteria > JAHJDO01 > JAHJDO01 > JAHJDO01 > JAHJDO01 > JAHJDO01. The sequence goes on along the minus strand of CAZMXO010000103.1, from coordinate 2,462 downwards.
GTCATTATTATGTCTGCGCCAAGATCGTTCTGAATTCTGACAGCCTCTTCAGGTGTTAGGAAAATTTTCTTGCCGTCTATATGTGATTGAAACACAGCTCCCTCATCAGTGATTTTTCTCGAATCTGAAAGACTAAAGATTTGGTATCCTCCGCTATCTGTTAGTATCGGTCTATCCCAATGCATAAATTTATGTAGTCCTCCAGCTTCTTTTATAATTTCTGCCCCAGGTCTTAGAGCTAAATGATAGGCATTACAAAGAACTATCTCTGCGCCGATATTAATAAGCTCTTCAGGAGATAAAGTTTTTACGGTTGCCTGCGTACCTACGGGCATAAATATTGGGGTGTTAACCTCGCCATGAGAAGTAACAAGTTTCCCAATTCTTGCTTTACTGGTTTTATCTTTATGGATTATTTTAAACGGATTAACCATGCGCATAAATATATCATAAAAATCTATCAAAGAACATAAGCGACAGAGAAAACACTTGCCCGAGAAATGTTTTTTTGATAGAATTTGTTAGTCGTTTTTGTGTGCTCAAATGCGCGCCGCGTCCAAATGCAGGCTGGGGATAACTTATGGATAACTTCTCTTATGTGGCAAAACATTCTTCCCTTATAAAAAATGAGCATATTGCCGTTGAGCAAACATTCACTTTGTTTTTGTTTTTTGCTAACTTTTTGCTATTCAGTAAGTTAGGTTATTTAGACAGGATTATATTTGCCGATAAGGGCTTTAAGCCTTTATGTTATCTAATGGCTTGCGCCCGTGAAGGTTTCGCTATTTATGTGTTTGTGGATAACTCGTAGTTAATAAGGAATTTAGATATGAATATAGACTCAGAACTTCTCTGGCAAAAAATGGTCGAGTATATTCAAGAAAAATCCACAGGACAAAGCTTTGAAATATGGGTAAAAACAATAAAGCCTATATCCTTTGCTAAAAACACACTTATTTTAGAGGTGCCTAGCGATTTTATTGAAAGCTGGTTAAGAGAAAAATACATGGACTTACTCATAGAATCCATTGTAAGCGTTACGGGCGAATCTGCTTCTATTAAGTTTACTACACCTGAAGTTAAATCTACTCCAAAGCAGAAACGAACTCATAGTATTAAAAGAATTATCTCTGAAGATAAATTACACGCTTCCAACATAGACGGCATACTCAATTCTAGATACACCTTTGATAAATTTGTAGTCGGTTCCAATAATCGTTTTGCGCATGCTGCATCCCTTGCTGTCGCACAATCTCCGGCAAAAGCCTATAATCCTTTATTTATCTATGGGGATGTCGGATTGGGAAAAACTCATTTAATGCAGGCAATTGGGCACCTCATTATAAGTAAAAACACAAAGAAAAAGATTGTATATATCTCTAGTGAAAAGTTTACAAATCAGTTTATTAATGCTATTAGAAATGGAAAAATAAACCAATTTAGAAAACAATATAGAAAAGTAGATATCCTTCTAATAGACGATATTCATTTTATAGCCGGGAAGGAAAGCACACAGGAGGAATTTTTTCACACCTTTAACGACCTTTATGATGCTCATAAACAGATAGTTATCTCAAGTGATAAACATCCAAAAAACATTCCCGTTTTAGAAAATCGTCTTATCTCAAGATTTGAGTGGGGATTAATTACAGATATTCAACCTCCTGACTTAGAAACTCGCTTGGCTATATTACAAAAAAAAGCTGAACTTGAGGGTCTTTCTATGCCTCAGGATGTTGCATACCTTATCGCAGATAACATAAAAAGTAATATAAGAGAATTAGAAGGTGCCTTAGTTAGGCTTATTGCGTTTGCCTCCCTAACTGGGGAAAAAATTGATATTAATCTTGCTAATACTGCTTTGAAAGATATAATTAATTATAATAAAAATAGAGATATAAATATTAATTTTATTAAGGAAAAAATAGTAGAGCATTTTAAAATTAGACCTTCGGATCTTACTTCTAATAGGCGAAGTAGAAATATTGTTTTACCAAGGCAGATTGCAATGTATATATCACGAGAGTTAACAGATTTATCTCTACCGGAAATTGGAGCATCGTTTGGTGGAAAAGATCACACTACTGTGATGCATGCGTGTACTAAAATAAAAGAAAAGATAAAGAGTGATAATAATTTTAGAGAAATAATAGATAAAATCACACAAATTATAACCTGTTAATAAATTATGTATAGGTGTGGATAATTATTGATAAAAATTTTTATATGTTCTTTTTATTAAATAAGTATGATTTTTATTAATAAGTTATTAGTTATATATTTAAAGTGATAGTAGTAAGTTAGAGAGTTTTTAACATAATTAACAGTCTTATTACTATTACTAGTCTCTTATATATAAGTAAATAAATAAAAGGAGTAAGTAAAATGTTAAAAATAAACTGTCTAAAAAAAGATTTACTTAAAGCTACTCAAATTATTATAGGAGCAATAACTCCAAAAAC
>CAZMXO010000102.1:0-4118 GCA_964570265.1 uncultured bacterium | reverse complement strand
TGTGCCCGAAACTTCGTTCTTCAGCCGCAATTAAAAACATAACCTCGCTGATATGCGATTCCCTGACAAATTGGATCAGATCCTTTGTGCTTTGCTCCGGATTGTTGCAGGGGTCAAGAGGATATCTCAAAACAATCCTGAATTCATTCTGATTATTGAATCGTTTTGTCAATTTCTCTTTTAATGCGTTATCCAATATCTTTTTCATCTCCACCTATTGCTCCTTATATAATTTCCACTTGATACTAAACGGATCTTTAGTTAGTTGTGTTGTTATAGTTTTCTATACCATATTCTGTTGTAGAAATAGTTATAGGCTTATTTTTACGAATTGACTCATAGGCCTTTAAAGCACAAACCGTCGCGCGGGCACCATCAACAGCGTTAATTGAAAACGGTTTATTTCCTATGACGGCTTCACTAAAACTTGATATTATTTGATTATGCCCCTTGTCTACCTTTAATTTGACAAGCTGATTACCTTCCTGTAAGTCGACAACATCATGTGAGGGTCTCTGCGCAAAACTAGTCTGATAATAATTAGTCATTGAATCGCCCTCGATCTTTAGATCTGACTTCACATCAAGGGGAAAAGTGCGCATAAAATTACCTTCCGGCCCATCCAAACGCAGTTCATAAAAGTTATCCATTACTAATGTCGTATGATTACAAAAAACCTCCATGAGTTCCTTGGGATAAAAAAGCCCCCCCTTCCCACTACAAAGTAAAGTGACTAACGACCCATCGGAATATTTAATAATTACTACATTATCTGTTTCCATCGGACCGGCAGCATATATCTCTACCGGTTCTTCATCCAAAAACCATGACAACAAATCAAAAATGTGACAACACTCTTGTAATAAATGCCCACCTCCATCATTCATATCAAATATGTATGCAGGCCGGATACGATGGTCATCTACAATGCGATATACAATGTTAGCTGGTCCTTCTCGAAATTCCTTAAAAAGACGTTTAGCTTCCACCATAATGGGAGCAAAGCGGCGGTTAAAACCTATCCCGACGTTAATATTAGATTTCTTAACAACCTTAAGTACACAGGCCGTCTCCTCATAAGTCATGACCATAGGTTTTTCAACAAAAACATGTTTTCCATATTGAGCGGACTTCTCAATAAAACAAGCATGTTGCGAGCTTCGCGTACCCACGAACACCACGTCAACTTCCGGATCCTGAAAAACTTTCCTGGCATCTGTCGTGCAAATATCGGGCTGAAATTCTTTTTTGCGCTGTTGGAGCAAATCCTCATCTCGATCACACATAATTTTTATATGAATCAAAGAGTTGCGTATTATGTTCGGTAAATGTTGACGGGCCATAAATGCCCCTACTCCAATTATGCCTATGTTAACCTTTTTCTCCACTAAAGCATCTCCTTTACCTTGACAATAAGACCAGTGTATAATCTGTGATTTTCTTGATTTTAAATATTACTCTATTGTCAGTGTATGTAAATGGTATTTTACCTTTTGTATGAAGGTTGATTACTTCCAAAGGACGTGATGTTCTAATCGATAATTCAATATTATTTAAAGAAACAAATGACCCTATGGGGCGTTTCATATCTCCACTAATATTAATCAGATGAAGAACCGTACCGCGCTTATTACTCCTAATTTCAGCAATCAGGCTTCCCGGCGCGTTTGTTTCTATTTGAAGAGAATTATCATTATTAACATATCTGAGAACAGCTTCGACTAACTTTATGTGGTCATTAAGACGAAATCTGACAATACTTGCAAACAGAGGAGCAGCTATATAAACAACTTTGCCTTTTGCCCTGTTATTACTTACTATAACCGGATAGGGAGAGACACCATTAAATTCTGCATAAGGACTCCCTGTTTCATTCATAAAATACGCCGGAATATCAGTATCCTTTTCTAAGACAGGACATATTTTTAGAGCATTATATGTTCTGGGAATTATCATATCTTTTTTAAATCCGCTTAATGAATTATTTGATATTTTTATATATTCCTCGAATGAAGAGGGCTCAAAAGCACCCTCGACCTTATCGATACCCAGAAAATCAAACCATCTTTTCCGTTTTTTACAGCAACCTTTTTCATCATAAAAACCTGCTTCAAATGTTGCGATTAAAGCCCCTCCCTTATCAACATAATCAATAATTTTATTAATTTGACTATCTGAAAGACAGGCCGTATTCGGCAATATCAGAACATTGCCGTCTTTCAGCCTAGAAATATGTTCATCCCAAATTACTCTTACAGGCTGATGGCTATAGCTAAACGCATCCAGACTGCCTTCATACTCTCTGTCTAGAATTTCAGCTGAGACAGTACGGCGTTCGTGAAGAGAATCCCTGGTTAAGCCACTGCCCGTATCCGTTATAAGATCCGTCTCTTCTCCACTACCGGTATCTTTAAACAAAGAGTTTTGAACGGAAATATAATTGTAGGCTGTTTTATTTGAAAAAAGAACATTTATTTCCGCGTCAGGTTTTGTTTCCGTAAAGACTGATTCATTCTGCTCTAGAAAACGATAGAAAGGCCCTACGGCCTCCAAGGCCTCTTCTGCTCTGAATTTCATGGCGTTCATAAACACAGCAAACCATGGATTTGAACCGGAAGCGACAGTCTGAGCCAGAGCCATATCCATTTCTGTTTTACACAGAGGAATATAATGCCAGGCGCTCAGGGTATGATGGGTAAAAACCACGGCGGGATTATCACCCGCAGATAAAAAACGACCGAGATTAATTGTCTTATAAGGAGAATTGTATTTTTCCGAAACATGATAGAATTGTTCCGCTCCTGTAAAATCTTGAAATTGTTCGGTCTTAAACGTGTCTCTGGCTGTATAAAGATTTGGTGTTAAAAAACTACCCCCATTCAAGAAGATTACCGCATCAGGGTTAACTGAACGCACTGCTTCACGAGCGTCTTTAAGAAACCCACTCCAGGAATCACTTCTAAATATTGTAAAACCTCTCCAGGCAGGATCTGACCAATCTTCAAATTTAGGCAGATTGTTATTATTAGTTTTCTTTAAAAACTTTTTCCGGCAATATTTACAGTAACAGGCTCCCGGAAAAACAACAGGTCCATCGAGAAAAACTCCGTCAATCCCCAGAGACACAACCTCTTTTATTAATTCAAAAGCCCATTCTCGCCAGGGACTGTTAACACAAAAAGTTGTGCCTGTTCCGTAAAGAGGGTTTTTTCTTCCGTAAGCTATCCCGCCCTCAAGTAACTGTTCCCAATCTGGATGTTTGTCTGCAAAATCAAAGGGATACCAATGCATATTGAGATAAGCTAATACCTTAAAATCATATTTGCGAGCATAAGGCAAATATTCACGAATTATATCAAAATCTCCTAACCCGGGAGCTTTCTCAAACTTATCGCTATTAAAAGTCACATATTGGCCCATACCCGGAGCACATCCCGGCGTCGCCATAATCCATTCACAATTGGCGTGCCATTTATCTTTTATTTCCCTGGCAAACTGGTCCAGATCTAAATTCTTATATTCTTTAAAATCGCTTATAAAATCACGCCTGATCATTCTAACAGGCTTTTTAAACCATTCCATTTTTTTCTTCCGTTTTAAAATCAGTCGAATACAGTGTAAAGCGCTACTTGCCCACCTGAAGTAGTAGCCAAAATTTTTCCATCTTTCGAGACAACCAAGTGATCGATAAGTCCGGGCAAATAACCTCTTCGGATAATCCGGCCCCGGGCATTAAGAACAAGCAGTTTGCCATTAACCGTTCCAACACATATTTCCTCCTGTCCTGCGACGTGTCGTGCCGCTAAAGCCGTAACACTCTCTTCAACGTCTGCAATGAACAACCGCTTCTTTTCTGCATTAAATGCCTGCACCTGTCCCATTTCCGTACCAACGATAATCGCATATTTCCGGTTACCCTCAATATTCGCAGCAATCATCGCGTTAGCACCCGACCCTACATTGCAAGACCAAATTCCTTGCTTGTTGGAGCCAAAAATATCATAGTATCCTACTTGCAGCTTATAGGCGTCAGAGGCGATTGCAAATTCGTCTTTACCGTCACCGTCAAAGTCAGCAGCTACAACCACCTTGAGGGCACTGCCGCAGAAACGGTTACT
>CAZMXO010000101.1:0-4129 GCA_964570265.1 uncultured bacterium | reverse complement strand
CAGTAATCTATGTCTTTTATTGTCAGACACTATATTTCTATAAAAAAAATCATGCCAATATTTATTCATTCAAAGAAAATATTTTTTTAGATTTGGCAGACAGTGTCTGCGGAATGTTAGCCATTTTCGTCTTCATTGTTTGGATTATATCAAATATCTTTTATTCTGTAATTAAAATTATTTGCCTGAGTAAGTGGCCTTATCTTACCTCTGTGGGAGAATATAAAACAAATTAGCTTCAAGCGCTAGTTAGGCAGTAACATTTGTTATGGCCCCTCTATCTCCACTTTTGATTGATTAACTCTAAACCCGAGATGACTCAAAATGCCACCATCTTTATGAACTGTATAAAGATGTATTGAAGTTAATATTACAAAAATAATTGCTGTAACTATAAGATAAAACTTTATTCTTTTCTCTTTATTTACATGAAAAATATATAAAAGAGCATAAAAAATACTACCAAGCAATCCAGCTAAAAGCCAAATTGCTACAAGCATAAGAAAAAATTCTGTAGCTAGAGCTATAAAATAAAAAATGATTAGAATTAAAGGAATAATTAAAATATATAATGGAGAAAGAAGTATGCTCCACTTTGAATTGGATAATTTATTCAAAAAAACTTTCCTTTCTCATATTTATATGTTCTGCCTAACGCTGAAGCTGAGACGCTGGAAACACGCCAGCGATTTGTTAGATGCTAATTAATTTCTGTAATTTTAAGATTCTCAGCCATTTCCTCAGAGTTATCTGACCATTTACCATTCCATGCTACTTCAAAGGTTTTTAACTCTTCTGAATAGAAGTTATCAGAACCTATTTCCAGACAGTATCTTACGGCCTCATTTTTTCTTACAAAACCTTTGAAATTATTAGAATAGCTATATAGAGCGGGCTTGAAAAACTTAGTACCTTCCTCGATATAACCAAGATCAAGTATTTGTTCATTATTAATTGTCACAATCGATGGTGTCAAATCAGCAGGGGCCCAAACAAATTGGAGAGGAACAACCATTGGAATAATGTGAAATTTATTGTCAGGACCTCTTCTTAAAATTTGTTTTAAAAGCACACGGCAATTTTTAGAAGTAGACCAAGTCCTTTTGTTTCTTATTACTACATGGTAACAAAATACTTTTTTGCCATTAGTGAACGTTGTTAAATTTCCACCCAAATTATGTGGTTCAATAACCAATTTCGGCGGTGCAAGCTTAGAACGAATCCAGTTTCCCCAAATTGCTACTACTGCAACTGCGACTGTTCCTATGGCCGTAAAAGCGCCAATAATAGTGTCCATAATAATATATTTCTCCATCCTGAACTTTGTTACCATACCTCAAATTTGCTTGAAACGTCAATAAAAAAGGGCACAAAATATTGTGCCCCTACAAATATTCAAGAAGATTCTATTTCCAAAGCTGCAGCTCTTACAACCTTTTTCAATACAGTGTTTAATTCCCCATTAATCATACATGCGGCTGCATTATGATGTCCGCCTCCGCCGAATTTTAAGGCAATTTTCCTGACATCTATCTTGCTTCTTGAGCGAAAGCTTATCTTTATATTCCCATTAGAATGTTCCTTGAAGAGAATACCTACCTCAACTCCTTTTACATTGCGCGCATATTCAACTATTTCTTCACTGTCCTCTTCCGTTGCACGCGCCTTTGTATACATATCAGATGTAATAAACATATAACCTATCTTTCCTTTAGCATCAAAACTTAATGTCCCCAATGCAAGCTGCAATAATTTAATTTTACTTATAGGAATGTTATGATATATCTGATTACATATCTCAGTATGGTCAATGCCTGTTTTTAAAAGTTCAGAAACTGCCGAATGCGTTTCAACACTGGTATTAGCATACTGAAAGGAGCCTGTATCAGTCACAATAGCTGTATATAAGCAAATCGCCTCTGGCTTCCTTATCTCCAAATTCATATATTTATAAAGATGAAAAATTAATTCCCCAACTGAACTCATACGAGAATCTATCCAATTTATAGTACCAAAACTATCATTACCAAGATGATGATCTATATTTATTACTGTTTTTGTATTATTTATATGGTCTCTCATATTTCCAAGCCTGCCTTTGCTTCCAACATCTAATACAAACGCTATTTCGCTATCCGGCAGAATTATATTTGCATTATGCTTAATTAAGCTGCTGTTAGGCAAAAACTTATATCTTGCTGGCAAGGGGAATGAATTAATTAGCTCAACTTCTTTTCCCATTCTCTTTAAAAGAATGCACAAAGCTATTTGGGAACCAACTGCATCTCCATCAGGATAGACGTGAGTGGTAATAAGAAACTTTTTGTGGCAGGCTATCTGCTCAGCAATCCTATCTATAATTCTCTTATTTTTGCTTAGCAATTTCATCTATCTTCTCTAGAACACGCATCTCGTCCTCAAAAGCTTTATCATATATGAAGTGAAACTCCGGCGTAATCCTTAGATCTATATTATGGGCAATACGCGTCCTGATAAATCCACTAGCATTTCTTATATGCCTCATAACTCTATTTTTATCTATGCTTTTCCCAAAAGGAGTTAGATAAACCTTAGCATGATGCAGATCCGAACTCACATCAACCCTATTAATTGTAACAAGTTTTACAGCGATATCATTCATCTCTGTAAGTAATATCCTGCTGATTTCTCTTTTTAAGGATTGATTTATTTGATCTATTCGTCTTGACATTATGACTTAGATAAAATTTATATGAATTAGTATATTCAACTAGCCTTTCTTTTCCATGACATGCGCTTCTATAATATCCCCTTCTTGAACATCTTTGCAGTTGTCTAACCCAATCCCGCATTCAACACCTACTTGAACCTCTTTCGCATTATTTTTAAATCTCCGCAAAGAAGAGATCTTACCTTGATAAACAGATTTGCCTTCTCTTATTAAAGTAACTACGCAATCTCTTTTGATCTTCCCTTCTGAAACATACGACCCACAAATTAATGTGGTTTTTGAAATATTGAAAATCTGACGCACTTCCGCTTTCCCTATTAAAACTTTTTTATATTCAGGCTCTATCAATCCCTTAACCAGTTTTTTAATATTATCAACAACCTCATATATAATGTTGTAATATCGTATCGATACATCATTCTTTTCTGCAATATCTAGGGCTCCTGATTCTGCATGAACGCCAAAACCTAGTATTATTGCGCCTGAAGAAGATGCCAGTAAAACGTCCGATTCATTAATGCTTCCTATACCGCTGTGAATAATATTCACCTTGATTTTTTCAATGCTCAGAGCTTCTAATGAATCACATAACGGCTCAATAGATCCTTTGACATCGCCTTTAATGATAAGATAAATTACTTTTATCTTATCATCTTCGATATTAAAATTAGCAGTATTGCCTCCCTTAACATGTTTTCCCAATTCTAATTTTGAGCTCATTTCTTTGGAAACTTTTTCAGACGCTACAGCTGAAAACTCTTCACCTATTTCCGGAGCTTCTGAAAAACCAAGTATTTCTACAGGAGTAGATGGACCTGCTTCTGGTATTCTTTTTCCTTTGTCATTTATTAAAGCTCGCACCTTACCAAAACACGTCCCGGAAATAAAAGCATCTCCCATTCGCAAAGTCCCCTCTTGTATGATAACTGTAGCCACATGCCCTTTGCCTTTATCTATTCTGGATTCTATGATCGTGCCCTTTGCAGGAGAAGAGATATCTACAGTCAACTCTAGCATTTCAGTCTCTAGTAACAGCATTTCCAGCAATTTATCTAATCCCTGCTTCTTAGTGGCTGATACTTCCACACATACAGTTTTCCCTCCCCATTCTTCAGGAATCAGATTCTGTTCTGCCAATTGCTTTTTTACTCGTTCTGCATCTGCGTTCGGCTTATCAATCTTATTAATCGCTACTACAATTGGCACATTAGCTGCTCTTGCATGATTAATAGCCTCTATTGTTTGTGGCATAATACCATCGTCTGCTGCTACAACTAATACTACTATATCTGTAACATGCGCACCTCTGGCTCTCATAGACGTAAACGCTTCATGCCCGGGAGTATCAATAAAAACGACATCTCTTTTGTTAATATTTACTTTGTACGCTCCTATATGCTGAGTAATGCTTCCTTTCTC
>CAZMXO010000100.1:0-4139 GCA_964570265.1 uncultured bacterium | reverse complement strand
TATCAAACTTCAACAGGTTTTACTACTGGAGATTCTCCAAATTTTAACAGATTTGGGAATCAATCACAGGAATAATTCTCCTTTTGCACTTCCCAACTTCCACAACTTACTGATATTATTAAGGTTGTGCTATTACCATAAGTATACACTTTGCACTTTCAGTTTTTTCTGTAATAACGAAATATCTATATCTCGGGGAGATACTTTTCTCTCTAAAGATAAGGCAGCTGCTGTTCCAGCCGACTGCCCCATAGCCATACAAAAAGGCATAATCCTAAGAGCGGCCAGTGCTTTGTGAGTAGCAGATACACATCTACCAGCAACCAAAAGATTATTAACCCTTTTAGGAATTAAGCATCTATAAGGAATGTCATAGTGAGTCCCCGGTTTTAAAAATATATCCGCTTCAGTCTCCTTTTTTAGAGATGGGAGGTGACAATCTATTGCCCAAGCACCCTTGCATATAACATCTTCAAACTTTTTAGCGCCAAGCACATCTTCTTTAGTGAGAACATATTCACCGGTAATACGCCTTGTTTCCCTTACCCCAATCAGAGGAGCAGTATCAATAACGAAACTGTTCTCAAATCCTTTTAAATATTTTTTAAAAAGAGCAGATATCTCTCTAACTTGTTTTCTTCCATTAACTACAGCTTTCGTTAAGTCATCCTGGTTAGTTCCATCTATGTTGTGAGTATGCTGAGTATTCACTGCTACTACTCCTTCCATATCTGGAATGGAATTAATGCAACCCACTCCGTATAAACCTGAAACCTTTCCATCTTCAAAGGCTTTTTTAAAGATGGCATTACATCTTTTTATCTCTTCTCTGTCGGGATACTCACGACCATGGCCCAAAAAGCTAACTCCTCCCAAGCGAAAAACCAAGGTTACCCCCTGCATTCTACCGTCTTCAGTTCTTCCTTTTTGAAAAGGCGCTCCAGCAAAGGCAGCTAAGTCGCCATCTCCGGTAGCGTCAATGAAGATATCTCCATAAATCTTTTGTAGACCAGATTTGTTTCCAACCACTACCGCTTTTATTTTATTCCCTTCTTTAATTACATCAACTACCTGAGTGTAATAAAGAATCTTCGCTCCTGACTCTATTACCATCTCTTCAGACACAAATTTTACTGTTTCAGGGTTCACAGGGATACACCCTGTACCAAAATCTTGAGCGCCATTTAGCTCAATTAGTTTATTGAGAATCTCTTCAGGGATTCCTTTGATTATTCTTTTTCCAAGGGAGGGATTATCTGGAATAGGTAAGCCCTTTTGTATTTTCTTATCTAATTCCCAATCAAGACGTCTGTCCCTGTCATCAAATGCTCCCCAAAATGAAAGAAGCCCACTACTTGCCATACCACCCAAACAACCTGTCGATTCAATCAAAAGCGTATCTGCTCCATTTCTAGCAGCGGCAATTGCCGCTATTGTACCCGCAGGCCCTCCTCCACCAACTATTATTTTCTCTCTCATAATAGGATTCCTTTTTTGTATATTTCGTATCATTTTATTCCACCAAAAAAAATAAAAAAACTCTAAGTTTCACTATCCTTATTCCAAATTTCTCTTAATGAAGTTTCTTATTGTCTCTTCATATTCTTTACCCATTACTATGAAACCATCATTATGTCCGCCATGCATTTTATAGAACTGTTTAGGTGAAAGGGCTGCTTTAAAAAGTTTCTCGCCATGATGAAACGGTATTATCTCATCATTCTCTGAGTGTATTATAAGCTTTGGAATTTTTACATTTTTTATTTTTTGAATACTGTCATATTTTGTGCTTGCACAATATTTAATTGGCAGAAACGGATAAAATTCTTTACCAATATCAATTATGGATGTAAACGCACTTTCTGAAATAAGTAAGCCCTTATTAATTTTTGCCGCAAGGTCAATTGCTATTGCACCCCCAAGAGAACGACCGAATATGATAACCTTATTCTCATCCTGCTTTTTCTTTAAAATAAGCCAGTTATATGCAGCCATTGCGTCCAGATAGGTGCCTTTTTCTGTTGAAAACCCCTTGCTTCTGCCATAGCCCCTGTAATCAAATACAAAAACATTTAGGCCAAGATTATGAAATATGTCTATACTGTCAAGACGGTCGCTTATATTTCCAGCATTTCCATGACAGAAAAGAACTGTTGAGGTTGCATTTTTACAAGAAACATACCAGCCATTCAGCTTAATATGCTTATCTGTTTCAAAAAAAACGTCTTCGAAACTCAAGTCGATACTTTCCGGAGTCATGCTAATCTCACGAGTAGGATAGTAAATATTCTTCCATTCAAAATACCTGAAATATAGATGCAGAAAACAAACAATAATCAGCGCTCCCACAACATATTTAACAACTTTTGCCCACATTTAATACACCTCTAGTTTTCTACTTAATTTTAGGCTGAGTTTTCCAGCGATTATGCAGCCAGAACCACTGGTCAGGATGTTGCCTGATATAAGATTCAATAACCTTAGAAAATTGAGCGGTATATCTCTGGATATCACTGTCTGCGTTTTCAGAACTATGCGCATATATAGGATCTCCAATAAATATTTTGTGGTATTTCCCCTTTCTTACAATAAAAGCCGGAACAACTGGTGCTCCTGTTCTTAAGGCAAAAACAGCCATCCCTTTTGCGGTAGCTGCAGGCTTTCCAAAGAAATCTACAAACACCATATCTTTCCTTGTATTTTGATCCATTAATATAGCAACCAGTTCATTATTGCTGAGTGCGCGAAGCACCTTTCTAATGGGATCACTCTTCTGAATAACTTTCATTCCGACAAGTCCTCTATACCTGTCAATCGTATGCCCTATTCTTTTGTTATCTGAAAGTCTGCCAATTACGTTTACAGGGTATCCTCCAAGTCCAAAAGCAGCACCTAAAAGTTCCCAGTTTCCAAAATGCGCGCCAAGCAAAATAGCTCCTTCTCTTTTTTTTAGAATGTGGTCTATTTTACATAGCTCAGATGTATCAACAATTCTTCTTATTCTTGTTCCATTCATTCTCGGAAGCTGCAAAAATTCCAGAAGTGTTTTTCCAAGATTTTTATATGTCTCTCTTGCTATCTTTTTTAGCTCAATTTCACTCTTCTGATTTCCAAAAGCAAACTTGAGATTTTTAAGAACTTGTTTCCTCCTGACTCTGAGTATATAAAAGATAAAATCCCCAAGAAGATTGCCTAAAAAGAGCATCATATTTCTCGGCAGGTATCTTACCGAAGCTGCTATTGTCACTCCCCCAAAATACTCGCATGTATGTTTCATATTACCTTCTCTATGAGACGGCTATAAAGGTTTTCAGTTTCATGAATCATCTTCATTAAGGAAAACTTTTCAACTGTCTGTTTGGCAGTAAGCCCCATTTTTTTAGTCAATTCTTCATTGCCGGCTAATATCAGCATCTTATCTGCAAGAGCATCCTCATCTTTGGAAGGAACAATAAATCCATTTTCTCCATCAATAATAATCTCGTTATTACCACCCACATCTGTTGCAACCAATGGCTTGCCGCAGGCCATTGACTCCAAAACTACATTTGAGAAACCTTCTCTAATAGATGAAATCACCGAAAGATCCGAAAGATAGAGCATATCTTTAATATCTTCTCTGTTGCCTGTAAAAACAACATTCTCTTTTATGCCTAATCTTTCTGAAAGAGACTCCAAGCTGTGTCTCATTGGACCGTCCCCAATTATCAAAAACTTCAGGTTTTGCATTTTAGGGATTATCTTTTTTGCTGCTCTCAATAGGTATTCATGTCCCTTTTGAGGATGAAGACGGCCTATAGCTACTATTACTTTATCGTCCTGCAATAAGCCTAATTCAGTTTTTTTCTTAAAAATTATTTCCTTTGCAGGTACATTATTTTGCCAGAAATCCAAATCCACTCCATTATAAATAACCTCAAACTTATCAGTAGAAATATTGGCATTTTTTACATAAAAGCTTTTAACTGCTTCTGATACTGCAATAATCTTATCGGAGTATGCAGCAAGCCATCTGTCTAGGATTAGCTGCCAGTTACTTTTCCAACTGTCCACATTATGCTCATTTGCAATTATAACAGGCACACCTGCTAATTTGGCAGCGATTCTTCCTGTAGTGTTGGGCTTATGACAGTGAGTAT
>CAZMXO010000099.1:0-4140 GCA_964570265.1 uncultured bacterium | reverse complement strand
TTCAATCTGATTATCAAGAGATTCCCTGCCGTTTATAAGCTTTGAAGGAAGGCTTTCCATAACTTGTTTTATATTTGGCCATGTAAGACGTTTTGTGTATGGGATAGCTCCAAACAGTTCAATCCCCTTCTTTGCTAAACCTCTCTCTATGTAATCTCTAATTTTATCCATTTTATTAGGTAAGACTTTATTGATTACAACACCTACTAACTCTACCCCCTCTTTTTCAAACAAAGCTTTATTTAAAACAATTTCATCTATCGGACGACCAATCCCGCCAACTGTTACTATAAGCGCCTTTGCGCCCAGCAATTTGGCAACAGATCCGTTTCCCAGATCAAAAACAGACCCGACACCGGCGTGACCTGTTCCTTCAATCACTACCAGATCCTTGCCTTTTGAAACCTCTTTATAAGATTCTCTAATAATATTAGCTAAAACTTGTTTCTTCCCATGGTCTATATACTCTTCCGTAAAACCCCTCTCAATAGCTATTGGACTTATATGCCGCAATTCTCCATCACAATTACAGCAACTCTTTATCAGCACAGCATCCTCATCAACTTTATATCCTTCAACCTCTACATATCGCTGACCAACAGGTTTCATAAATCCGATATTCTTGGCATATTGTTTAAACGCCTGTATAAGACCGAGACTTACTAATGTTTTTCCGTCATTTTGTCTTGTAGCTGCAATAAATAATTTCTTTTCTTTAGACATAATATTCTATAGATACTTTCCAGCTATAATGCTTAGTTTATCCTTTGCCTGTTGCGAAATAATACTTCTGTCTGTCACGATCGCACTAGCCAGCGCATTAGCACACTCGCACTTCCTCTCAAAGGAAATTTCCTTAACAGCTTCTTTTATAATCTTTTTTGCATTCTCTGAGTTTTTATTAAGATTTGTAACTATAGTACTCACGCTTACTGCTTCTTCCGTCTCATGCCAACAATCGTAATCAGTAACCATTGCTATTGCCCCGTAGCAGATCTCTGCCTCTCTTGCCAGCTTCGCTTCCGGTAAATTCGTCATGCCAATAACATCAAACCCCATTTTTCTATAAAAGAACGATTCCGCTTTTGTAGAAAATGCAGGTCCTTCCATATTCAGGTATGTTCCTCCATTATGAACCGTTAGTCCGATTTTCTGTACTGTCTCGTATAGTATTTTGCTCAAATCAGGACAAACAGGATTAGCGAAACCAACATGAGCAACTACCCCGTCTCCAAAAAAGCTGCATCTTCTCGCCTGATTGGTTCTATCAAAGAACTGGTCAGGAATAACAATATCCAGAGGATGAATATTATCTTTAAGACTTCCAACAGCAGCAACAGAAATAATCCATTCCACACCGAGCTTTTTCATGCCATAAATATTGGCGCAATAATTTATTTCGAAAGGTAAGAGTTTATGTCCTCTTCCATGCCTCGGAAGAAACACCACTTCCTTTCCTGAAAGAGTGCCAGTAATATACTTATCAGAAGGTTCCCCGAAAGGAGTATCTACCTCAAGCTCCTCAACATTTTTGAGCCCTTCCATATCGTATAATCCACTACCGCCAATAATACCTATCTTTGCCATAGGATGTCTCCTTAAAATAAAATTTGAATGCAAATTTTCTATACCGCTACATATTCAGCAAAAGAGGTTTGTTTGGGAATAGGTAAACTATCTTCCCTTAACCCCTCCAAATGAAATTGTATTGCTTCGTGCATATTTTTTTCTGTTTTTTCCCTTGTCTTTCCAGTAGCAATACATCCTAACAGGTCAGGTGAATATGCAGAGTAATTATTTTCGCATTTTTCAATAACGACTAAAAATCTTCTCATCTTTTCGCTCCTTTAATTTGTGCTTGCTTCCATATACTATTTAACGTTCCCAAGGCAAGATCATCATTCGGATGACCAGCTATAGTAACTCTACCATGTTTTCATATTTGTTTTACCACACCAAGCCTTAGATTCAATCTTCCAAACATCGCTTGGTATTATGTCACACGGAGAATTAGCAATCAAGGGTATTTAGACTTATTCTATTCTGTCAGCTCTTGCAACTGTCTATTTGAATCTGTCATTGCGAACGAAGTGAAGCAATCTCGTCTTTTGTGATTTTCATGTAGGGACAGGTCGTGACCTGTCCTTTTGCTTTGTTGTATCATTCTTTGGGTTAATGGGGGATTCAGGTGGTAAATATTTGATATTGTTCTTTAAGAAAAGATCGCTGTCCCGTTTATGGCTTGAGCGGATTGTCATCATCGGAATCACGTACAACAATAAGCTCCGCGTGAATTTTATCTGAATATTTGATAAATTCATCCTCGGAAATAGGCAGAACAGATGAATACCAAATATTGTATTTTTCGCTGGCTGGGAGAATAATCCCGTGCAATTTCAACGATTCAAAATAATGCTGGAAAATTATCTTGTGGTTAAAACGACTTGAGCATGTTATCACGGCACCATCTTGCCAAGGAAGCAAACATACTTGACCAACAAACTCACTGTTATTTTTAAAATATAGATTAAATCGAACCTTTGGATTCCTATATTTCCCTTCTTTATGAAACTCCTCTACAGGGACTAACTTCTTTTTTAAATTATATTGATAGCCTTGTATTGTTGTCGTAGACTGTGATGAGCCTGGGTCTAATACTGATTCAAAATCGATAGCTGAACGTCTCCTAAAAAACGTTAAATGAGCCATTAATTTAACAAAAAAATGATTTAACGTTAGTTCACCAGCATCTTTTTTAATTAAATGAATATAATATGGAGGTATAGAGAAATCTTCACCACAAGTTCCACCAAATGACCCCCGAAAACTTTGTTCCAAAGGTAGCTGAACCGAATATGCAATGAAGCCCTTATTTAATACAACAACAAGGTCAATCCAATTTGAGGAATCATTTTCATCATTGATTTCTCTTAGATTCTCAGCCAATCTGTCAAGGCTTGTATAAGAGTCAAAAGCAAAAACACATCCAAGAGTATTTGTCGTAATTATTTTACTAAAAGTAACTGGCTGATCGATATTGGTGATCGGAGAGGGTTTTATTTTTTTAACAGATGATATTTTTTCGGCTGCATCACGAAGTTGTTTTTTATTAAGTTTTGATTTAACTTCGACAACAGCAGCTACGTTGTCTCGCGGTAGGATATATACTTTCGGTCCTTTTCTGTATATTGGACTATTAAGTGTATCAAAAATTATAAGATCCGTTTGTCTGCTTATACTTCCGTCTGAGCCAACAACAATGCCACTTTCAATATCAAATCTTTTTGGCAAACGATCTTTTAAAAAATTTTTTAAAATTATTTCAACTTCTGCACCACTTTCTGCGGCATGAGGATTATTTTGTCCTATTTCCTCGAATTCTTTTTTTAATTGTTCACCAGCGGTTTGAATTAGATTTTTTAATTTTATTTTATCGCCATCCATGCTTTCTTTCCCATTTAATATCAATCATTAAACAGTCACTTCTACTTTAAAGATACCCTACCCCAAATTGCTTAAAACCTCAATAAAAACATTCATAAAGAAAAAAGGACGGAGGCAAGCACCGCCCCTACAATATGGAAAATCGAAGAATTACAACGAGATTGCCACATCGCTTCGATCTTAGCAATGACACAAAAAAAGGGCACAAAATATTGTGCCCCTACAATAGAATGTTGATGTCCTTACATATTATTTAGGAACTGACAAGTTCCACAACTAATTAAATCCTCAAAATAATCAAACGGCAAATCAGGGTTTTTTAGCCGTTCATCGTCTAAGACGAACCCTTTAACTATGTATTCCCTTAAATGACGTGTTGCCCATTGTCTGAAATTAGTTGCTACTCTAGACTTAATTCGATATCCAACAGATATGATCATGTCTAAATTATAAAATCTCGTTTGATAGCGCTTGCCATCTTTAGCAGTTGTCAAGAATTCCTTGACAACTGAGTTTTCGTCCAATTCTCCTTCAGAAAACACATTTTTGGTATGCAAGCTAATATTTTGTTTAGTGGTCTGAAATAGTTCTGCCATTAACTGTTGCGACAGCCAAACTGTCTCATTTTGAAACCTAACGTCAATCTTAGTTTCACCTGTTTCGGTCTGGTAAATAATGAGCTGTGATTTATTTTTA
>CAZMXO010000098.1:0-4235 GCA_964570265.1 uncultured bacterium | reverse complement strand
GTTATTGCAGGAAGAAGCAAATCCTGAAAATATTAGTAGATGCACTCTTGATATACTGAACAACAATGAAAAAATGAGTGACATAAAAAACAGGTTATCAGGAATAACAGAACAGTTGGGAAGCCCAGGCGCAAGCAAAAGAGCCGCAGAGAGTATATGTCAAATGCTGGAGGAATAGATAATAAAAGCGTCTTGACAGAAAATGTAATTACTATATAGTCACACAGGAGGTAAAAATATGAAAGTAAATGTTATCCCTATTGGTAATTCCAGAGGCATAAGAATCCCTAAAGCGATTTTGCAGCAATGTTACATTAAGAATTATGTTGATCTTGAAATAGAAGATAAGCATATTGTTATTAAATCCTTCCATGAAAAGCCCAGAAAAAATTGGGAAGAATATTTTGTGGAAATGCACAAACATAAAGATGATCGCCTTCTTATTGACGACCACCTTGATCCTGATTTAGGAATTGAGAACTGGACATGGTAGTAAAACAGTATGATGTTTTTTTGATCGCACTTGATCCCACGCTCGGTCATGAAATTAAAAAATCCAGACCATGCGTTGTGATATCCCCTAATGAAATTAATGCGCATATAGCAACGGTTATTATTGCGCCTATGACTACCAAGTCATACAATTATCCCACACGAATAGCGTTAAAATTTCAAAATAAAAACGGGTGGATTGTTCTCGACCAAATTAGAACAGTCGACAAAAAGAGATTAGTAAAGAAACTTGGTTGTATAGATGCTACAATAGTACATCGAATAAAACACGTTATAAAAGAAATGCTTGTTGATTAACTTCCAAATTACAGGAAATAAATAGTTATGAAGCAATACTTAAGAGTTTTAAAATTTATAAAGCCATACTGGAAGAGAATACTGCTGGCAGTAATGTGTATGTTCATTCTTCAGTTCTGCACTATTGGCTCAATAGGAAGCATAGTGGTATTTATGGATAATATCCTATCATCAGGCAGTGTTTCTCCAAACATACCAATCCCTCTCACTCTTAAAGGGGAGCTTTTCGGACATAAGATGGTTATAACTCCTTTGACAATGGAATTCACCGTTATTACATGGCTGAGATTGCTTATTGTATTTATAATTTTTATTTATATTTTGAAAGGATTTGCCTACTTTGCTCAAAGTTATTTAATAACATACGCCGGGCTTAGAGGAACTTTGGATTTAAGAAATAAATTGTACAGACATATTCAGCATATGAGCTTATCTTTCTTCACAAGACAGAAATCGGGAGCTATTATGAGCCGTATTTCAAACGATGTTGG
Source organism: uncultured bacterium (assembly GCA_964570265.1). Lineage (GTDB taxonomy): Bacteria > JAHJDO01 > JAHJDO01 > JAHJDO01 > JAHJDO01 > JAHJDO01. The sequence continues at coordinate 2,934 of CAZMXO010000098.1, read as the reverse complement.
AGAAGTTAAAAAATCCATGACAGTACTCTTTGGAGATGTCATGGGAGAACCTTTAAATATCCTGACGCGCATAATAATAGCATTTGCGCTCAGCCCAAAATTAACCATTGCCTCTATTCTGATATTTCCTATTGCAGTATATCCAATTGTTAAATTCGGCAGAAAGATGCGCAAGGTTACGTCCATTACCCTAAAGAGAAGAGCATCTGTTTTTTCTATAATGCAGGAAAGTCTTTCTTCAATGAGAATTGTTAAAGCTTTTTCTATGGAAGATTATGAATCGAAGAGGTTTAACAAGGAAAATGAGGGAGTTTTTAAAACAGAGATAAAGAGGACAAGAATACAGGCAGTTACTTCGTCCGTTACAGAGTTTGTAGGTATGCTTGGAATTGCTCTTGCTGTATGGCTGGGCGGCGTTTCCGTTATAAGAGGAGATTTAAGTATTGGTTGCTTTATCGGATTTGCTGTTGCTATAGGCGGAATACCCGGTTCGGTAAAGAAATTAAGCAAGGTCAATAATACAATGCAGTCCATGCTTGCAGCTTCATCAAGAGTCTTCAAAGTGCTTGATAGTCCCCCGGAGGTTGTTGATTTGCCCAATGCGCGTACATTGGATACATTTAAGAATAAAATCAAATTTCAGAATGTCAGTTTTGCTTATGACAAAGATGTTATTGTATTGAATAATATCAGTTTTGATATTAAGTGTGGGGATGTTGTCGCTGTAGTAGGCCCAAGCGGTTCGGGTAAAACGACGATAGCAAATCTTATTCCGCGTCTGTATGATCCAATATCAGGAGAAATTACTATAGACGAAACGAATATTAAGGAATTTTCATTATATTCACTTCGCGCCCAAATGGGAATTGTCACACAGGAGACTGTTCTCTTTAATGATACGGTGCAACAGAATATATCTTATGGACATAAGGAACAAGTTTCTCAGAAAAAGATAGAACATGCTGCTAAGGCTGCGCTCGCTCATGAGTTTATAATGGAAATGCCTGAAGGATATGATGCTGTTATCGGTGATCGCGGGGTAAAGCTTTCAGGAGGAGAAGCGCAGAGAATAGCGATTGCAAGAGCCATCCTTAAAAATCCCCCTATTCTCATACTTGATGAAGCGACCTCGGCCCTTGATACCGAATCGGAATATCTGGTTCAAAAAGCAATAGACAATCTTATGACTAATCGCACTACATTTGTAATTGCGCATCGGCTTTCTACTGTTATGCACGCAGATAAAATTATAGTAGTTGAAAACGGTAAAATCATAGAAACGGGCACACATGAGAAACTTATCAAAGACGGAGGTTTGTACAAGAAATTGCATGACCTTCAGTTTCGTTCGGATACTAAAAAATGAGAATACATAGAATTTTTAAGTCAGGAGTAATTCCATGGTTAGCGTGGATATTGATCAGATGTATTGGCAAAAGCATAATCTTTAAAATCGAAGGCGAAGAAAACTACTTAAAATTAAAAAGAGAAGGCAAAAATATTATACTTGCTACATGGCACAGCAGGTTGTTTTTAACTGTGTATTATTACAGGTACAAGTTAGGCGGGAGGAATATATGTGTCTTAATAAGCCCGAGCAGGGATGGGAAATTTATAACAGGGGTTATTAAAAGATTTGGGTATTCGATTATTAGAGGGTCCAGCAGACATTATGGGAAAAATGCTCATGAGAAGATGATTAAAAAATTATCAGAAGGTTTTGATATGGGAATAACACCGGACGGACCAAGAGGTCCGACCGAAAAAGTACAGCAGGGAGTTATTCATATAGCAGCCGAGTCAGGATGTCCGATAGTTCCCATGACATTCAGCGCATCAAGAAACACAAGGTTTAATAGCTGGGATAGATTTATGTTTCCACATTTTTTTTCCAGGGCTATGGTAATTTTTGGTTCTCCTGTTTATGTCTCATCCGATGCTTCAAAAGAAGAAAGGCTAAAAAAGGGTGAGGAACTTGAGAGCGTTCTAAATAAAATAACAAGAATAGCAGATAAACACTTTAATAAGGAGGGCGTAGATAATGACTGAACATATTGTTAAACGAGCATATATTATCGGAAATAGGGTAATGCACCTAAAATGGGGAAAGGGAACTGTTGTTGATCATAGTGGAGTTGGAGATAGTTTGAAGATAACAGTCGATTTTGACAATGACAATCAAAAGCGTCTCTTACTTGCTAAACATGCGAAGCTTAAAAAGATAAAAAATAAGTAGAATGAATATAGTTCTGGCAACAAGAAATAGAGATAAAATAAAAGAAATTAAGAGAATTTTTGGTGAATTAAGAACAGGAATTTCGTCTGCTTTGGATTTTCCCGGGCTGGAGGAGGTTGAAGAAGACGGAGTGACTCTGGAAGAAAATGCAATTAAAAAGGCTCTTGTTGTAAATAAATTCACAAACAAGTTGGCTATTGCCGATGATTCCGGATTAGCGGTTGATGCTTTGGAAGGAAGACCTGGAGTTTATTCCTCGCGTTTTGCAGGTGAAGATGCGACTTACAATGATAATAACAGAAAACTTTTGGAACTCATGGAGTTTGTTCCTCCAAAAAATCGTACGGCACGATTTGTATGTGTTGTCGCAATTGCAGATAAAGGTAAAATAAAAAAAATCATAAAAGGAACCTGTGAGGGAATAATCGCTTTTGAACCAAAGGGCAAAACTGGTTTTGGATATGATCCTCTCTTTGTTATCCCAGAATACAACAAGACCTTTGCAGAACTGGGTCCTGAGATAAAAAACAAAATAAGCCACAGAGCAAAAGCATTTTTGGAAACAAAAAAGTTTCTTGAGGAATCTCTAATCATACAATTAGATTGACTTTTAGTTTTGATATGATAAACTCGGCTCAATATTAGTAACAGTTTAGCTACCAAAAGTAGTGAGAGAAATTAGATGAGAAAACCAGCAA
>CAZMXO010000097.1:0-4265 GCA_964570265.1 uncultured bacterium | reverse complement strand
CAAGAAGATTAGCTAAAGAAGAGGGCATATTTGCTGGTATCTCATCCGGGGCTGCAACCTGGGCGGCAATAGAGATAGGCAAAAGAAAAGAGAACAAAGACAAACTTATTGTTGTAATCTTCCCTGATACAGGTGAACGATATTTAAGTACCGGTTTATTCCAAGAACAGTAAAACTTGTGCTACTGGAAATTTTCAAAACGGCTGGTCTTTTTCAAAATCCGGCAGGAACAGATCTGAGCTATCCATTTCTTGAATCAGGCAGTTCTTAAATCCCAGCTCTTCTGCCCAACTAATGACTTTCTTATATTCTTTGCCTGTAATTTTTCGATTTAGTCTTTTGTCTTTATTTGCCATGTGCGAGGGATGATATTGACTCATCAGTCCAATCAACACATCCGTGGAAATTTCATTTGCTAAAAAAGACAGCGTATTGTAACTACCAGCAAGATCATCCGGCAGAATAAGATGTCTTATTAAAAGACCGCTTACTGCTACTTTACTTTTATCAACTTTAAGGTTTCCAACCTGGCGAAACATTTCCACAATAGCAGCTCGGTTGCGCTTTGGGTAATCAGGTGCTGAAGAAAGTTTCTCTGCTGTTAGATTATCCGAATACTTCATATCAGATAAGTATATATCAACAATACCGTCAAGGAGTTTTATGATTTCCAGAGAGTCATAACCTCCCGTATTATAAACAATAGGGATTTTCAATCCCTTCCCTATCGCTATATATAATCCCTCAAGTATTTGCGGCAGGAAGTGAGTGGGAGAAACCAAGTTTATGTTATGAGAACCGCTTTTTTGAAGAGAGAGCATCATGTCTGCAAGTTCCTCTGTTGTTACTTTATTCCCCATACCCAGCTGACTAATTTGATAATTCTGACAGAATAGACATTTAAGATTACAATTCGAAAAGAATATTGTTCCAGAACCTCTTGTTCCTGATATTGGCGGCTCTTCCCCAAAATGCGTCACGGCTCTTGAGACAATCAAATCTTTACCGGACCTACAAAATCCTTTCTCATCCTTTAGCCTGTTGACCCTACAATTACGAGGACAGAGAGTACATGAGGAAAGAATTTCATGCGCTATTTTAACTTTTTCTTCCAGAAGACCGGATTTATAGGTTTTTAGGTATTTAGGAAACATGAAGATATATAAATTATTATTCCAGTAAGTCTGTTAAATTTTAAATAAGAATTGTCCCATGCATGCCCAATCAGAAGTAATATATTTCGTTTGATAATTTAATAAAGCTGGAAACAATCTTTGATTTATGCTTTTCAACCAATAGTATGCATAAAAAGCATCGTTGCTAGTATGCGAACCTGGTTGCTTTCCTTCCCAACGTGCCTCATGAAATAGGCCGTTGCGTAAATCTACGATCTTTTTAATTTTATCGCAATGTACTACCATTCTAAAATCGGTTAGTATCTTCTTAAGTCTATCCCCATGACTAATTCTAAAATTCATACCATCTGCATAGAACTTCCAACAGCCATCAAAAACAATATATTCCATCATAAATCGTTCCCAGTCCCATTCATAGCCAGATACTCTAGTATGCATAAATAATAGATCTGTAAATAAAAACTGTTTATTAGGTGACCATGTTTCCCATTCTTTAAATGAATGTCGAAGAAAATCATTTGCCTCTTTCTCAGGGATAAAAACTCCGTGTTGACTTTTCATAGAAATTCTATTATCAACCCACCAATTACTAAACTGAACCCGGCATCCAAATAAATATCCTAATAAATGGATTAGAAAACCTGTTGCTCCATTTCTTAATTTTTCTATCTTTTGCTCTGCATTTTTTACTATGATAATGTGTGATGGGGGTAGCTTGTATAAATGAGCGGGGCGTTTTGTCCTAGGAATTTCCTCTAATGGTTTACAAGTTTTTGGATCTATTTTAGCTTTATACATCAAAGGTGGATAATAATAGGAATCAGTATTTGTGTGTTCATCAACATAGTTTTTTAGTTCATCATAATTGGATAGAGGAGTGATCTCAATCTCATCCAAAGAGAAAGAGTATTTTTCCAATAAAAACCCGAATTCATCCTTGATTGCGGCTGTTTTTAGCATATTTATTTTCCCTTTTCCTTTCTAGCTAATTTTATTGGTTCTATATCCTCAATTTTTTTATATGCATCTTCCACTTTATCATTAATATCCTTGCGATAGTATACCGTAATAGTGTATTTATATTTCTTATTAATGATTTTCTCTGCTCTATTCAATATCTCTCGTTTCTCAAAAAATGGAGGAACAATGATATCAATCGAAACTTTCTTTATCAAATAATCAAATTTATTTTCCTGTACGTTTTTCGGTATGTTTGAAATTAAACTCTCATAGCTAGAAACTAAATTATCAATAAGTAGTTTTGTATGCAATATTACCTTTTTAGGGTCTTCGTAATCAAAGGAGCCGATAAACTTGTAATTGCCTTTACCATCAAATAGATTAAAGCCAAGATGTACACCGTAGTTATAAAGCAATTCATAAAACTCTATTTTAGTATTCGACATTTTATATCCAAGCAAATTATAAAATGTAAAGATTTCAGGTCCTTGTGGTATTTGTCCAGATATCTCACGCTCCGAAAATCTTTTAATAGCATTATCTACCGCTTCTGTTACTTTAATATGAAAATTTTCTTCATTATATTTTATTGTATCTAAAGGAGCTATATTAAACGGAAGCTTATACTTCTTATCTTGCAATGGAATTATGTGCTTATTCTGGCTTAACATCATACCATATTCTAAATTAACATTTGGATTGGGATATTCTAATCCATCTTCATCTATTGAAGGATCAAGCAATACAATACAAAATTGAGATTGGATCATTTTAGAACATATTTTTGTACAAAAAGCTAAATTCCCAGGATCTATTTTTTTTAATGCAATGTGACATTCATATTGTCTACCCTCAACTATACTTTTAATTAAGTCTAACTTAATAGTATATTTACTGTCAGAAGAACATGCAACAAAACATAATTTTGCTGATTCATACCCATATCCACAAGCAGGCATTCCAATAAAACATTTCTCATTCTTTCTTATGATCTCAGCCATGCAATCCTCCTTATTGTAATAACTATCTTGGTTTTCATCGCCTAAACTTTAAATACAACAACTTATCCCTATATCTAGGGATAAATTTAAAAAAAATTCTCCTGCATAATCTATATGCCTTTGTTTCTATAGCCTTTATTTCTCATCCCTTGATTAACTGACTTTCCTGCAAGTTTTACATTAGCAACATTTCTTCCATAAGATTTGGCTACTGTATCGTAACTAATCGTCTTATCCCCTATCATGTTCTCCAAATCATTTCTTGCCTTAGCACCTCCCTTAGTCCCAATCTCTGGTGCTCTCACATTTGCAAGACGAATAGTTTCTCCACCTACTACCTTAAAAGTATCTCCATCAACAATTTTTGTTACTCTTCCTTTTGACATATTCTACCTCCATTTTTTTATTGACTCTTTTAACAATACGTTGTATTATAATCGAAAATAAATCGAAAGTCAAGAATCCTTTCTGTGGAGGTGGAAATGCTCACAAAACGGCAAAAGCAAGTATTGGATTACATTGGAAAATATATCACTAAGCACGACTATGCTCCCTCTCTTGAGGAAATCAAAAAACACATGGGGCTTTCTTCTGTTTCAACTGCTCACTATCACGTCCAAGCTCTTCAGAATATGGGTTACTTACACAAAGAAGATAACCAACCTAGAGCATTGATTCCTAAAAAGAATGCCCAATCTATCGAAATACCCATAGTCGGCACTATTGCTGCCGGTCAGCCAATTGAAGCAATTGAACTACACGATGAAACAATTACTCTTCCCCGAAATGAAATTAACAGGACAGGTAAATATTATGCTTTACGCGTTACCGGTAATAGTATGATTGAAGAGGGTATTTTTGATGGTGATATAGTTGTCATCAAAAAACAAGAAACTGCTGACAACGGTCAAACCGTTGTAGCGATAATTGACGAAAACGAAGCTACATTAAAAAAACTTTACCGAGAAAATAATCAATTCAGATTACAACCTGCAAATCTTGCGCTATTCCCAATTTATCGGCAAGAAGTCGAAATTAGAGGTATTGTTGTAAAGATAATTAGAAATTTTGAACCTCTTTTAGAAAAAGATAAATATAAGGATGTAAAGCTAAAAAGACGCATTGACTATTCATGGGATTATAGAGGCGAAAAAACAAAATCTTATAC
>CAZMXO010000096.1:0-4280 GCA_964570265.1 uncultured bacterium | reverse complement strand
TATTCTCTGAGCTAACGGTTATTGAGAACATAAGCCTTCCTCTGATGATAAAAAACAAGAGAAACAGATTGCTGAGCCATGAACGTAGATCTGTTGAACAACTGGTTCAAGAGATTGGTTTGGAAAAGAGATCCCTTCACAGACCCAATCAGCTCTCAGGCGGGGAACAGCAGCGGGTTGCAATAGCCCGCGCATTGGTTAATCAGCCCGAGATTATACTTGCGGACGAACCAACAGGTAATCTGGATAAAGAGAACAGAGAGTCAATCTACAAACTGCTCTGGGATTTAAATAAGGATAAGGGTATTACAATTGTTATTGCAACACACGATGAGGCTTTTGCCAAAACCACTCCACGCATGTTTAAACTTGTAGACGGCTCTATAAAAAATTCTGTTTAATATGCTTTTTTTATTGACAGGATTTTTCGTGTTTTATATACTCCCACAGAAAGTTTATATTAGGAAACTTCTATGGATATAAAAATAGGTCAAAAGATAAAAAGATTACGTGTGGAAAGCGGGCTAACTTTGCAGGAGCTTGCTTCCAGATCAAATCTTACAAAAGGATTTCTTTCACAACTGGAAAGAGATTTAACCTCCCCGAGCATCGCAACCTTAACTCAAATATTAGAAGTACTAGATGAGGACTTGTCCTCTTTTTTTAGTAAGTTAGAAAGAAATAAAATTGTATACAGTAAGAGTGATAGAGTTGCTATCTCCGAAGGGGAAGGAGTTCCGAAAATTGAAGTCTTGGTTCCAGGTGCCACAAACAGAAATATGGATGCGTTATTAGTAGACTTAGATGTCGGACAAGTAACCTCCAAAGATAAAATTCACGAGGGTGAGGAGTTTGGTTTTGTTATGACAGGTAAAATTGCTCTTCATTTGGACAAAAAAGTTATGAAAATATTTAGTGGGCAGTGTTTTTATTTCAGGTCAGAGTCAAGTCATTATATAGAAAATGTTGGAAAAAAGAGAGCAAGGCTTCTCTGGGTTTCATCCCCGCCAACTTTTTAAAAAGGAGATATAAAATGGATGCTTTAAGTAAACATATTTTGGGGGAGTTGTACGATTGTGATAATGCTCTTTTAAACGATGTGGATATGATAGAGAAAATCATGAATGAAGCGGCCAATGCTTGCGGAGCAACGATAGTTAAAAGCGTATTCCATCTTTTTAATCCTCACGGTGTAAGTGGCGTAGTGGTGATAGCTGAATCTCATCTTGCGATTCATACATGGCCTGAACATAATTTTGCATCAGTGGATGTTTTTACATGCGGTGATACAGTAGTTCCGTGGAAAGCATATGACTTCTTGAAGAAGAAGCTAAAATCTAAACGTTCTACAGTATTTGAAATGAAAAGAGGACAAGGGATAAAAGAGGGGCATTATAAATGATTATTAAAACTCCAACCTGTTTTTTTCTTGTTTCGGGAGAAGGAGAGGGGGACACTCCTTTAAATGCTTTTGATATATCATTACTTAATTCAGGAATAGGAAATACAAATCTTGTTAGAATGAGCAGCATAGTTCCGCCTGCTTGTAAAAGAATAAAACCTGTTAATCTTCCTTTTGGAGCGTTGGTGCCGGTAGCGTATGCATCTATTAATTCTGATATGCCGGGGGAGATTATTTCTGCAGCAATTGCCGTGGCAATACCGGAGGATGATTCTAAACCTGGTTTAATAATGGAATATTCAGCCAGAGGGCATATGGAGGATATAGAGAAGATTGTAAAAAGAATGGCTGAAGAAGGGATGTCTTACAGAGGAGAAAAAACAAGGAAGATTACCTCTAAAAGCATGGAGCATAAAGTGAAGAAGATAGGTAGTGCGTTTGCTGCAGTTGTTTTATGGGATGATGGAGAAATATAAATGGATCTATGGTTTACTGAGAAACACACAAAAAATTTAGGAATTACGTTAAAGATAAAAACAGCTTTGTTTCATGGCAAAAGTGAATATCAAGTAGTTGATGTTCTGGATACTTTTGAATTTGGTCGCATGCTTCTTTTAGACGGGCTTGTTATGATTACAGAACGTGACGAATTTGTTTATCATGAAATGATTACTCATACTCCAATATGTGTTCATCCGGATCCGTCAAATATTCTAGTTATAGGAGGAGGAGATGGTGGAACTATCAGAGAGATTCTGAGGCACCCTGAAGTTAAAAAGGCGGATTTGGTTGAAATAGATAATATGGTAATAGAAAAAAGCATGGAGTTTTTTCCAAATGTCAGCAGCAAGCTTAAGGATCCTAAAGTTAATATTATCGTTAAAGATGGAATAGAGTATATTAAGAGACATAAAAATGAGTACGATATCGTAATTATAGATTCTAGTGATCCTATCGGTCCGGGAGAAGGGTTATTCATAAAAGAGTTTTATAAATCAGTTTTTAATAGTTTGAAGGAAGATGGCATTATGGTTGCTCAAACTGAATCTCCGTTTATTAACGGCAGTTTAGTGACGGATATATTTAAAAACATTAAATCTGTTTTCCCAATAGTCAAAATGTATACGGCATCTATTCCTACATATCCATATGGATACTGGAGTTTTTCTTTTGGTTCAAAAAAGTATGACCCTATAAAGGACTTTAATAAGGAAAGGGCAGGAGATATTCAGCCTCAACTAAAGTATTACAACTCTGAAATTCATAAGGCCAGTTTTGCCCTGCCAAACTTTGTGCAAAAATTATGCAGTTAAGCAATAACCAATACCTATGCGCTAATAAAAAATATGAAGACGCAGATATAGTGATTTTTGGCGCTCCTTTCGACGGGACATCCTCATATCGTAGTGGCTCGAGATTTGCTCCAAACGCTATAAGGGAAGCCTCCAAAAGTATAGAAACTTACAGCCCTTTGCAGTGTAAGGATACCGAAGATTTGAAAATTGCTGATATTGGAGATATGGAACTTCCATTCGGAGAAAAAATACGTGCTCTCGATCAGATCAAAAAACTGGTTAAGGATATTTTGAGAGATGAAAAGATTCCTGTAGCAATTGGTGGAGAACATTTAATTTCTCTGGCGACAATAGAAGAATGTTATAAAAAATACAAAAATCTGAATGTAATACAGCTTGATGCGCATACAGATTTGAGAGAGCAATATATAGGGGAAAAATTATCTCATGCTACTGTCATGAGAAGGGTGTCGGAACTTATTGGTTTTCAAAACATATATCAATTTGGTATCAGGTCGGGGTTGAGGGAAGAGTTTGCGCTTTGTGAAAAACATAACACTATTTATCAATTCAATAAAAAGGATTTTGAAAGGCTCATAAAGGCGATTGCTAAAAATCCGACTTATATAACATTAGATATAGATGTTTTTGATCCATCTTTTGTTCCGGGTGTGAGCAATCCAGAAGCAGGGGGTGTTTGTTTCAACACTGTTATGACATTCCTTGAATACGCAAAAAAACTACATATAGTTGGGCTTGATTTGGTTGAACTTTCTCCACATTGCGATCCGTCAAATATATCTTCTTTTCTTGCTGCAAAACTATTACGTGAAATGCTTCTTGTAATCTAATTACAAAACTACTCAGCATATATTTAAACTTGTAGACGGCTATGTAATGTGATAAAAATGCAGAATGATTCGCTATATATGTTATCTTATTGCTCAGTTTCTTACCATTCATCTTTCTAAAAAATGGGTGTATTGTGTAGCAAGGATAGTCAGCAGATTATATTATTACTTTTCATGGCAAAGCAGGCGTGCTGTTAGAGACAACCTGTCTCATGTCGTCAAGAGGAAGTTAACCAAGAAAGAGTTTCGCAGATTAATATGGCTGACCTATTTGAATTTTGGGAAATATCTGGCGGATTTTTTGTTTTTCCCAAAAATAGATGAAAATAACATTGATAAAATTGTAAAAATAAAAAATAGGCATTACATAGATGAAGCTTTTAGCTATAAGCGGGGAGTAATCGCACTGAGCGCACATCTTGGAAACTGGGAAATAGGAGGGATAGCGCTTTCTCTTAAAGGTTATCCTATAAATGCAATTGTATTAAGTCATGATAACCCGAGAGTTAATCAGTTTTTTATTAGACAGAGAAAACAAAAAAACATGAATATAATTCCTGTGGGGTCTGCGTTTAGAAAGGCTCTCCGTATATTAAGAAAAGGAGAGGCAATAGCTGTTTTGGGAGATAGGGATATATTTAAAAAAGGAATTAAACTGGATTTCTTTGATAAGGAGACAATTGTTCCAAAAGGACCGGCAATGATGGCTGTTGAGACAGGAGCGGCTGTACT
>CAZMXO010000095.1:0-4418 GCA_964570265.1 uncultured bacterium | reverse complement strand
GGTTAAGATTTGCAATAAGAGAGGGAGGAAGGACAGTAGGCGCTGGTGTTGTAGATAAAATTATTAAGTGAATTGAGTAAATAGGTGGTATTAGAGGATGCGGGATATAGTTACGTTAGCGTGTATAGAGTGTAAGAATAGAAATTACACTGCGACAAGAAATAAAAAAAACAAGAAAGATAAATTAGAATTAAAAAAATATTGCAGGTTTTGTAGAAAACATATATTGCATAAAGAAACTAAATAGGGACCATAGGCCTGTAGCTCTAATGGCAGAGCGACGGACTCCAAATCCGATGGATGGGGGTTCAAGTCCCTCCAGGCCTGCCGTTGGTGTTTAATATTATGTTTAAGCGTATCAAATTTTTTTTATTGGATGTTTATAAGGAACTTAAGAAGGTTTCTTGGCCGACTAAGAATGAAATTAAAGAATCGACTGTAATTGTTATCGTAACTGTTGGGATAAGTGCAGCATTTATTGGTACAGTGGACTTCTTTTTCGGCAATGTTCTAAGTAAGCTAATAAGGTAGTAGGCGGAACTATGGAAAAAAAATGGTATGCAATACATATTCATTCAGGTTTTGAGAACAAAGTAAAAATACGGCTAGAACGCGAAATAAAACTTGCCCATATGGAGGGATTTGTATCTCAAATATTAATTCCGACAGAGAACGTTGTAGAAGTTAAAGCCGGGCAAAAAAAAGTTAGTAGCAGAAAGTTTTTTCCAGGTTATATTCTTATAGAGATGGAAATGAATGACGAAGTTTGGCAACTGATACGAAATGTTCCTGGAGTTAGCGGTTTTATTGGAAATAAGAGAAAAGCTGTACCGCTTCCTGAGAAAGAAGTGCAGAGAATATTTGAAAAATTGAAGGAAAAAGAAGAAAAACCAAAACCAAAGGTAATGTTTGATAAAGGAGAAAGCATAAGAATTATAGAAGGGCCATTTGCTGATTTTAATGGTGAAATTGAAGAAGTTAGTCCAGAAAAAGGAAGATTAAAGGTGATGGTTTCTATTTTTGGCAGATCAACACCTGTTGAATTAGAATCTTGGCAGGTAGAGAAGATATAATTTTGAATTTTGAATTATGAATTTTGAATTAAGGAGTAAATTTTAATATGGCAAAAGGGAAAAAAGTTGCAGGAATGATAAAGCTACAGATTTCAGCAGGAAAGGCAACACCGGCACCACCAGTAGGCCCGGCTCTAGGCCAACATGGCATTAATATAATGCAATTTTGTCAGGCATTCAATAATCAAACCAAAGACCAGGAAGGATTAATAATTCCTGTTGTTATAACAGTTTATGCAGATAAGTCCATTACATTTATTACGAAATCTCCTCCAGCTGCAGTTCTCCTGAAGCAAGCTGCTGGTATTGCAAAAGCGTCCGGAGAGCCTAATAAAAATAAGATAGCAAAGGTAAGCAAGGATAAGGTTAGAGATATAGCGAAAATGAAAATGAAGGATTTGAATACTTCTAATATTGAATCTGCAATGAAGATTATTGCAGGTACTGCTAGAAGTATGGGAATCGAGATAGAGACATAAAAGGAAGCACTAGAATGGAAAAGAGAGGTAAAAGGTATCAGGCAGTTGAAAAGTTGATAGATAAAGAAAAAGAGTACAACATTTCTCAGGCAGTTGAATTGGTGAAAAAGGCAGCTGGCGCGAAGTTCGACGAGACAGTTAATATGTCCTTCCATCTGAGAGTGGATCCTAAACAATCTGACCAGCAGGTAAGAGGGGTTATAAATTTACCTCATGGAACAGGCAAGACGGTGAGGATTGCGGCTTTTGTAAAGGGCGATAATGTTGATAAAGCCAAGCAGGCAGGAGCTGACTTTGTCGGAGACAAGGATCTGATGGATAAGATAAGCAAAGGCTGGCTTGATTTTGATGTTGTAGTTGCAACACCCGATATGATGAAAGAGCTAAGTAAGTTAGGGAAGATACTTGGACCGCGCGGATTAATGCCTAACCCAAAGAGTGGGACAGTTGCTTTGGATATAGCAGGAGCTATAAAAGAGATTAAGGCAGGAAAAGTAGAGTACAGGCTTGATAAAGGGGCGAATTTGCACATAGTGGTAGGAAAAGCTTCGTTCTCTCAGGAGCAATTATCAGATAATATACTAACAACTGTGAAGGAAATTATTCAGGCGAAACCTGTGTCTTGTAAAGGGCAATATTTAAGAAATCTTACTGTTAGTTCCACGATGGGTCCGTCAGTGCGATTAAACGTACAGAGTATAAAGTGAATTAGGTAAAGACGTAAAATTAGTAGCCGGGGAGACATATGGATAAAGATGAAAAAGCAAAAGTAGTGAAGGAATTGGTCAGACAATTTCAGAGTAGTTCTAATAATATGATCTTTACAGATTATAAAGGGCTGACAGTAAAAGAGATATCAGGTTTACGAGAAACATTAAGTGAAAAAGGGATATCATATAAAGTTATCAAGAACAGACTTGCGTGTTTGGCATTAAAAGAGAGTGAGCTGAAGGGCTTAGACCATTTTTTTACAGGTCCTACGGCTATTGCTTTTTTCAAAGATGATCCAACTATTCCAGCAAAGATATTGTTAAAATGTTCAAAAGAATATGATTGTCTTAATATTAAGGGAGGTTTTATTGATGAACTTGTTTTTTCTACAGAACAAGTCAGAGAAATCGCTTTAATTCCTTCCAGAGATCAATTGCTTATGCAGTTAATGGGACAGCTTCAATCTCCGATAAGTAATTTCACATATTGTATTCGGACAATATTAGCCAGGTTTGTGTATGTTATTCAGGCCGTAATAAATAGTAGAACTAATTTAAAGATAGAGGAGGTAGGTAATGGTAACAAAAGCTAAGAAAACAACAGAAGAATCAGTAAAAAAAGTTTCTCAGACTAAAGCAGAGCCCAGTTTAAAGGATGAGGTCAAGAAGGAAGGAACGCTGTCTGAAAAAAAACAGGAGAAGACGAACATTATAGATATGGTAAAGAATATGACAGTTTTGGAGTTATCTAATCTTGTCAAAGATATGGAAAAAGAATTTGGCGTTAGTGCCGCTCCGGTTGGTATTGGAGCTGTCTCGTCAGGTGCAGCATCTGCTTCTGCTGTTCCTGAAGAAGCGAAGGAAAAAACAACATTTACTGTCTTATTAAAGCAGTTTGGGGATAAGAAGATTCAGGTAATAAAGGAAGTAAGAGCTATTACGGATTTGGGACTTAAGGAGGCGAAGGATCTCGTAGAGAGCGCACCAAAGCCCATTAAGGAAAATGTTTCAAAGGAGGAAGCTGAAGAGCTTAAGAAAAAATTAGAAGCCGTTGGTGCTGTTGTAGAATTGCAATAATGGTAGTTTTTTAAGACAAAATAATTGCTGCGAAAGCAGCCTAATTTAAGTAAGGGGGAGAATAAATATGTCTCAACGTGTATCTAGTTCTTCTGGCAGAGAAGTGCATTGTCAGATATCTCCTGTTATGAATGTTCCTGACTTAATGTATATTCAAAGAGCGCCATATGCAGAATTTCTTCAGAGGGATGTAGCTTCGGCGAATCGTAAAAATCAGGGTCTTCAGGCAGTATTGAACGAATTTTTCCCGATAACGGACGAAAAGGAGAGATTTCGCCTGGAATTTTTAAGTTATAGCATTGGTGATTCCAAATATAATGTGGCTGAATGCGAGAGGTGTGGAGCGACGTATGCTGCTTCTCTTAAGTTGAAGATGAAACTGACTATTCATGGGGATAATTTCCCCAAAGCTGGTAGCGTGAGAGAGCAGGAGGTGTATTTGCTGGATTTGCCTCTTATGACAGAGCAAGGAACGTTCGTCATTAATGGGGCAGAGAGAGTTATTGTTAGCCAGTTACATAGGTCACCTGGTCTTTATTGTCAGAAAAAGGAAGTTTCCAATGAAAAAGAGCTTTATTCAGCACGTCTTATTCCGAACAGAGGGGTCTGGCTTGAGTTTGAATTTGATGCTAATGATGTGCTTTATGTTAGTATGGATCGTAAAAGAAAGATGCTTGCTACAGTTTTGCTTAGAGCGTTTGGATATGTGACAGATGAGAAGATTATAGGGCTTTTTTATAATTGCAAGAAGAAGATAATTACAGATAAGACAATGTCTGATGATCTTGTTGATGAAATTCTGGCAGAAGATGTAGTTGATGAAAACACAGGGGAGATCGTAGCGGAGAGTAAAGAAAGAATAACTCTCCCTATTGCTAAAAAGATATTAGCATTTAAAATTAGAAACATAAGCATAATAGAAATGTCAGGCAAAGATATGTCTATTATAAATACACTCGCAAAAGATACTAGGAAATCAAAAGAAGAAGCTTTCGTAGAAATATATAAAAGATTGCGTCCAAGCGATCACTTTACAATAGATACTGCTGAGAATTATTTTAAGGACATTATTTATAATC
>CAZMXO010000094.1:0-4431 GCA_964570265.1 uncultured bacterium | reverse complement strand
AACAAATTAATAATTAGAAGAATGCTATTAAAAAAAGATATTAATAGAATCTTTTTAGAGCGTATTCATCGGATCAATATCCACTGTTATACTGGTTTTGCCCATTTGTAATTTGCTGCGTTTTAATCCCTTTACACATCTTTCAATAAACCCGTTTATTCTCCCCGGCATCTTATGCTTTATAAGAATGTGCCAGCGATACTGATTCTTTATTTTTGCCATAGGGGCCGGTGCAGGACCAAGAAACTTACAATCCTGACATTCTAATTCTTTCTTTAACAGGAAAGTCAAACCGTTAGACACTCTTATAACCTTTGCGCTGTCATGTCCTTTGATAGTTATGAGAACTATGTGTCTAAAAGGCGGGTAGTTAAGACTTTTTCTGAAAAGCATTTCCTTTTTGTAGAAATCACTATAATTATAGGTACTTGAAGCAATAATACTGTAATGATTTGGATTATTCGTTTGGATAATAACCTCTCCTGGAATGGTTCCTCTGCCTGAACGACCTGCAATCTGCGTCAAAAGCTGAAATGTTCTTTCGCCTGAGCGGAAGTCCGGGAAAAAAAGACTTGTATCCGCAGAAATAACACCGACCAATGTAACTTTTGGGAAATCCAGTCCTTTTGCTATCATCTGCGTTCCTATGAGTATATCAAATTCATGATGCTTGAATCCCTTTAATATTCTTTGATGAGAATTCTTTCCGGTTGTAGTATCTGTATCCATTCTTTGATACTTTGCATCAGGAAACAGGTTTGATATTTCCTCCTCTATCTTCTCTGTTCCATGACCACTGTATTTCATGTAGAAAGCCTGGCACTCAGGACATATATTTGGAGGCTTATCCTCAAAATTACAATAATGACACCTCACCTTATCTTGTTTTGAATGGTAAACCAGCGACACATTACATTCTGGACATCTTGCAACATAGCCGCATTTATAGCACATAATGTATGTTGAAAAACCCCGCCTATTCAAAAATAATATTATTTGCTCTTTCTTTGAAAGTTTATCATTAATAGCCCATAATAATGGCTTTGAGAAAACCTGAGACTCAGGAATCTTCACATTGCGATCCTGCATATCAACAATCCTGACATCGGGCAGTTTTCTTTTATCTATCCTCTCTTTTAATTCAATGAGTTCATACTTCCCTACTTCTACATTATGATACGTCTCAAGGGAAGGAGTGGCTGTCCCAAGCAAAACCGTTATATCATTGAGTTTTCCGCGCATTATAGCCACATCCCTGCCATTATATCGTGGTGTCTCTCCTTGTTTATATGCAGGCTCATGTGATTCATCCACTATTATCAGTCCAAGATTGGTAAACGGAGCAAATATGGCTGATCTTGCGCCAACAACAATATCTACAAGCCCTTTTTTGATTTTCTCCCATTCATCATATCGCTCCCCTTTTGATAAGCGGCTGTGCAATACGGCAACTCTGTCTCCAAAACGCGATTTAAATATTTGAATAATTTGTGAAGCTAAAGATATTTCAGGAACAAGCACAATTGCCTGTTTTTTGTTTTTTATGCAGAAATCAATTGCCTGAAGATAAATCTCCGTTTTTCCACTGCCTGTAATACCATGAAGCAAAAAGGTATTGAAGCATCCTTTCTTAATAGAACTTATTACCTTATCAAGAACAATGCTTTGATCACCGGTCAGAGAAAGATGTTGAGTGTTTATAAAACTCTCTTTAGCAAACGGGTCTCTGTAAAGGATATTATGATTCAGAACAATATATCCATTCTTTTTCAATGATTTCACAACAGCTTCTGTTACACCTGCGATATTACACAATGCCTTACATTCCATGCAAAGCTCTTTGGTAGACAATAATATCTTTAGAACTTTTATCTGTTTAGCAGACTTTATCTTTTTGGAATCAATGTCAGAACAGATTTCCTTTTGAGGTTTTGCTATGGAAACAATTCTCTGCTTTTTACGTGAAATGGCCTCTTTTTTCATGCCGGGCGGCAGAGCCGCTTCAAGCACCATTCCCCAACTGCAGAAATAATACCTGCTTATCCATCTTGTCAGCTCAAGCATCTTTTCATCAAACACTGCAAAATTATCCAGCAATTTGCTTATAGCTTTGAGATTCTTATAAACAGCTTTATCCGTCAAGCTTACAACATATCCAATGCTCTTACGTCTGCCAAAAGGCACAGACACCCGCATCCCAACCTCAATCCTATATCCAATACTCTCAGGTATTTCATACTGAAATTCCTTATTAACCGCTATTGGAAACACCACATTTGCAAATTTCTTGTCCATTAATTGTATAATAACTTAATTTGGCTATACTATAAATAGCTTTTATATATATATAACGAGTTGTATGAAATCGCTAAATAGGAGGTGGTAAAATGCATAAGATAACAGGATATGTTGAAAAAGATTCCGAAACAGGGTTGTATGTAGCAGTCGTTCCTGGAATTCATGGTGCTCATACTCAAGCGAAAACTCTGGATGAACTTCAAAAAAACCTTAAAGAGGTAGTTGAATTATGCTTGTTTGCCACGTCCTTTAATTAGAGAAATTTTGAGGGAAATAGAAA
Organism: uncultured bacterium; assembly: GCA_964570265.1. Classification (GTDB taxonomy): domain Bacteria; phylum JAHJDO01; class JAHJDO01; order JAHJDO01; family JAHJDO01; genus JAHJDO01. The sequence continues at coordinate 1,853 of CAZMXO010000094.1, read as the reverse complement.
TTAAATATATGATTAAAAAAATAAAAAAACTAATCAATAATATAAATAAAATTATTATGAATTTAATAAAAGTTTATTCAGATAGATTAGGAGAATCAAGAGTTGATAATTTGCATAAATTACAAACAGGACTGTGTGTAATCTCTATTATTCTTTTTATAGTTTTTTATAGCTTTTTTGATGTTAAGTTTAATAATAAAGCCTGGTTTAATTATTTTTTATCGTTTTTGATAATTTTATTTTTAAATTGGATTGTTGGCTTTGTGTATATTAGTACTATAAAATATAGTCATACTGTTGAAGAAATTGATACGATAAAAGAAAAGATATTTTTTTCTTTTAAGTTTGCTGTTGCTCAACTCTCTCTTATTTTATTATTCTCAATATTTTTCGTTTTCGGTTTTTTTATCCTTAAAATTAACAACCCATAAATTTTTCTATTGTTCTCTACTAAATACCAATCCTGTCTTCAGTGAAAAATTTACCTAAGTTGTTTTTGCATGATAACTTAATTCTGCTATACTATAAATAATTTTTATATGCTTTGTAATATGCATGGAAAAAGCATGTTAGCGAAAATAGTTTAGATATGGAAACCATTTAGGTAATAGATTTTTTATAGAGTGACCTTATGAAGAAAGACAAGTGGAAAATATCTCTTAAAAGCCTTATCTCGATAAGATGGCAAAATCATCTTCCAAGATTAATGATACATGAAAAATATGAGAAGACTGTAAAATGGGTTTTACGAATATTAACAGCCTTCGCAATCGTAAGCAGTGTAATCGCTTTTTCTATTTGGTACATAAGTCTTTCATTTGCAATAGTATCGTTTTTAATCGAACAATTTTTCGAGAAATCCATCTTCCAGTACACTTCAATATATGTCCAGCCTATGCCTGATTTTGAGTACGATCCCGAAGAATGGAAAGGTATGGCATTTGCTTTCCCACAAGATTCAGACCCAAGACTTTTAAACGTTGCTGGATGTGCATTTGCTACTGAGAAGTATGCTCACAAATTTTTCGAACTTTTAAAAGCTTGGAATTATGGTAAAGAAGAAGACAAGAGTAACAATATTTGCTTCTCATTTATAGTCGAGAATGAGAAAGAATATTCTGTTTATCTTTATCCAAACCATGAGAGAAAGACTGTTGGGCAATTTTTTAAAAAAGCTAAAGAATTTCAAAAATACGAAAAATATGGCAAAGAACATCAACAGTTAATTATGCAAATGGTTTTCTGTGAAATATTCCCATATGGAGCAAATTCACAATTAAAAATGTTTATTAAAAAGCAATCTTTAGATCGGCCGTTCTGGTTAAAACCTTTTATTATGAAAGAAAATGGACAAATTGAAATGGTTCATAGTGAAGATCCAATATTGAAATATCATTACAAATTTAAGAATAGGCATGATCTTAACAAAAATGAATATGAATATCAGCATTGGAAAAACGCAATGAAGAAATAAAAATCGGTCGCCTAACAGCGTGTTTATTCAAGGGCTAAAGCCACATTGCTCCCTTCAGTCGCAACGTCGTAAACACGCAGAACGTTACCTGCCCTAAGTGCAATCATAAGAAAATGGACGATGTAAGAAGCGAAAACAATTTGTATAAAAACAGATATCGTGTTGAATCAGCCCGTCTCAAGAATTGGGATTATTCGGCCAATGGGTATTATTATATTACGATTTGCACAAAAGACCGTATTCATTATTTTGGCGATATTATTAATGACGAAATGATTTTATCCAAAATTGGCAATATGGCATATAAATATTGGCAGGAAATTCCAAATCATTTCCCATTTGTGCGATTGGATGAATTCATCATTATGCCAAATCATGT
>CAZMXO010000093.1:0-4466 GCA_964570265.1 uncultured bacterium | reverse complement strand
CAGAGGAACATTTATATACGCTTCACCTTTTCATTATCATATGCTGACAAAATCAAACACGATTTCTGCTCATATGTTGAAAAATATTCGCATGGCTGTGTGTACAGCAATAAAGCTGCCCGTTGATATAGCGAATGACTTTTATAAAAAGTTTGGTTTCCAACTGATTGAAGCATATGGAATTATTGAAGTAGGTCTGCCATTTCTCAATTGTTCAGGAGATAAAAGCAAACAAACCTCGGTAGGCAAAATTCTACCTGATTATGAAGTAAAAATAGCAAATGCTGATGCTAAGGGTATTGGTAAAGTTTATCTTAAAGGAAAAGGAATATTTGATGCATATTTTTCTCCATGGCAAAGCAAAAAACAGGTGTTGCATGATGGCTGGTTTAAGACAGGTGATCTGGGCAGGCTTGATAAAGAAGGCTTTCTGTTTCTTGTTGGCAGGGAAAAGCATATCATTAATTTTTCCGGCATGAAAATTTTCCCTTATGAAGTAGAATCAGTTCTCAATCAGTATCCAGATATCAAGGAGTCTCTTGTATATGGCATTATTCATTCTCAGTATGGTCAGCTTCCATACGCAAGGATCGTTCTGAAAAATGAGGCAAAAACAGGTTTTGATATCAATAAGCTGCGCAAATTTTGCTACCAAAAATTAGCTTCATATAAAGTCCCAAAAGAATTTCTATGTGTAGCCCGATTAGACAAAACAGCAAGCGGAAAGCTCAAGCGGTAGGTAGTGTAGGGGTCGCAAGGGAATTCGTGCATTAATGTTGAGAGTTTTATAAAATGATGTAGCAAACTATATATTTTTGATATAAAAACCTAACATTTATGATACCGAATAGATATTCGGATACATTTGGTCTATGGTATCAACATTCCACCCCAATTCTTATCTGCGCTATACTTCGCTCCCTTTATTAGGTTCAATTCTTGATAATTTCACTACACCGTTGGGTAAAATTAAACATTTAGGGTAAATCCTTCACAGAATTTCAGTAAAATACCCTGACTTGTAAGGATTTTCTAAGATTTTCAGTTCCCATTTCAGCTAACTTTTAATGCCAATAATTCTGGAAGAATATTTTTTCGGAACATAACATACCTTACGGGTAATTGTTGACGCTAAACCCGTATATTTCTAATGCTTTTCCCTGTTTTTTCTACCAAAAATCCGCTTTTGTAACTACACATAAGATATTTTGTATTAAAAATTATGGTCTTTAATATATCTTGCTTTTAAAAATGCAAAAGTTCAGAAACATGATGTGGATGGCGTCCAGGCTACAAAAAGATTAAAAGATATGGTTTTAAAAGGATTGTTAATTCCAAAAGGAAATCGCCGGCATACTTATTACATTGAGAATGTGCATAGAGCCAAAAATGTGCATAAAACCAATATTAAAATCCCAAGATAAAACAGTCAAAATACTTCTCCTAATGTGCATAAGCAATGTGCATAGAATCTTATTCAAAAACCATCTAAAGTGAAATCACTTTACAAAATATTCCTTTACTCTTGTGCTTCAATAGGATATAATGACTGGTAGCGTTGTTTTTTCGTGGCTCTGGTGAGATAAAAGCGAAATATAATTTCATAAAAAGTTCATATTCTATTCTTCCCAGAGCTACCAATCCGAAAAAAGACATTTCCAAATGTGCTTGACATTTAATTTGACGAAAGATAAGCATATACGATATATTACTCTTCGAGTAGAGAGTGGATTGAAATATGGAGAATATTTATCTTGTTAAGGACTTATCCTGCACAACAGGCATTTCTGTTTATACCATAAAGTATTATTTAAAACTTGGCTTAATAAAAGAATTTGGGCGAACTTGTCAGTCAAACTATAGATACTTTAATGATTCTGCCGTCAAGCAGTTAGCTAAAATAAGAAAATTAAGAAAAGAGGGAATTTCTATAGAGAAAATACAGAACAGGATAAAAGAAGGGACATTGAAGTGAGTTATTTTAGTGAATTAGGATTAAAAGAAGAACCTTTTTCTACAAGTCCGGATCCTAATTTCTTCTATCAATCGCCGGAACACGGCAGCGCATTAAGAAGACTTGAGATTGCAATTCGCTTAAAAAGAGGAATGAGCTTAATTCTCGGGGACGTTGGTGTCGGCAAAACCACACTTAGCAGAATGCTTATGCAATCTTTTCACAATGAAAATAACTTTATTTTCCATATGATTTTAAATCCAAGCTATAAATCTGAATTTCAATTTCTTAATTCCTTAGCAAGGCGTTTTGGGCTTGATGGAAAGTTTCATTCGGCAATGGATTGTCAGGATGCTATTGAAAAGTACCTGTTCCAGAAAGGAGTAGAGGAAGGGAAAACAGTAGTTCTATTAATTGATGAGGGACAGAAGCTGTCACTACCCTTTTTAGAAGTTTTGCGCACTCTTTTGAATTATGAGACTAATAAATATAAGCTCTTACAGCTTATTATCATGGCTCAGTTAGAATTACTTCCTAAGATAAAGCATATCAGGAATTTTGCTGACAGAATTAGTTTGAAATATATTATCAACCCTTTAGGTCAAGAAGATACAAAGAAACTGATTCTGTTTCGTCTTAGGCAGGCAGGAATGGATAATTCTAGATATATTTTTACAGATGACGCTATGGATGAGATATATAAATATTCTCTGGGATATCCAAGAAGAATAGCCCTGTTGTGTCACGATACGTTAGAGAATTTGATTATAGAGGGGAAGAAGATTGTTGATAAAAAGCTTGTCCTTAAAACCATTGAGCGTAATGAATAATTTTCATCCTGAAGATAGATTGTTAAGATTAATAAGGGGGGAGAAAAAGGAGCGGACAGGCTCTATGGAGACTGTAAAGTTTTCAGTTCGCTTTGGTTGGTTAAAACAAGCGCTTTCCATGTTAAAAATAAAACAGGTCATCTCAATTAATAGAATACTTTCTGTTATTATTTCTTTGCTTCTTATTTATACAGCTTATATCTGGATAAGACCCAGAACATCGGAAAAAATGTTAATTCCAAGCTTAAGAGTGGTTTCTTTGGAAAACATAGATAAAGAGCAACAAATTAATCTAAATAACCAGAATTCAAAGTCGTCTTCACTCTATTCGTCAATGGCAAAAAAGCGCAACTTGTTTAAGCAATTAACAGTCAATCCCGTTATTCTGCAGGATGCAGGAATAGATATAAAGCAGCTTGTAAAGGATCTAAATCTGGTTGGAATAGTCTTAGATGAGGGGTCTCAGGCAATTATAGAAAACAGAAAGACAAAAAGTGTTCATTACGTTAATGAAGGAAGTGCTATTGGAGAGTTAAAAGTCAACAGGATTTCAGGGTCAAGCGTTACTTTAAGTTATGGACTGGAAACAATGGATTTATTTCTATAAAAAAAAGGGGTGTTTAGTATGAAAAAATTAGTTTTGTTTTTGACGATAGTATTTGTTTGTGCTCAACCAAACATATCGGTGTTTTCCCAAACTGAAGGACCTTTAAAAATACCCATAGAAACAACTATCAAAGAGACAGAAGATATATCTTCTTCAAAGATCACTCTTTTGGAGCTCAAGAATATGGATATTTTGGAAGCGTTTAAGCTCCTGTCTAAAAAGAGTGGAGTGAATATTGTTGCCAGCAATAGTGTAAAAGGAAGAATAAGTATCTTTTTGAGAAATGTGGAGGCATGGGATGTGCTCAGAATGATATTTGAGACAAATAACCTTGCTTATGAAGAAGAAGGGGATATTATTAAGGTAATGACAGAGAGAGAATATGAGACAATTCATGGCAGGACATTCAGAGATCCAAGAAAGATTAAAATATATCAATTAAAATATGCGGATGCTAATGATGTAAAAAAAGCGCTGGACCAGATGAAAACAAAAATCGGAAGAATTATTGCTGATGAAAGGGCAAATACAATAATTATAAACGATGTTGTCAATCCGGAATCAAAACTTGATGAAATTGTTAAGGAATTAGATAAACCTTATATCACAAAAACCTTTATACTTAAGTACGCAGATCCTAAGGAGATGGAGGGAAAGTTGAAACGAATCATCTCCAAAAAGGGGCATATCCAGATAGATCAGAAAGCAGGCAAGGTTATACTTGTTGATATAGCAAAAAACGTTGAACTGGCAGCAAAAATTATTGAGGAATGTGATTCCGCCTCAGCAACAGTTACAGAAGTATTTGAACTTAATTATGCTAAAGTTGGAGATATAGAAGCAAAACTTGCAAAAGAAGTTACCAAGAACATTGGTAGTATTATAGGAGATGAGACGACTAATAAGATAATCATAACGGATCTGCCTTCAAATATGGAAAAACTCTCTAAAATAATCAGGGCTACTGATTCAAAAACAAGAGAGGTATTAATTGAAGCGAGAATTGTCCAGATCACTCTGTCCGATGAATACAAAATGGGCGTAAACTGGGATTATCTTTTCTCAAAGAACAAAA
>CAZMXO010000092.1:0-4483 GCA_964570265.1 uncultured bacterium | reverse complement strand
TACATTCTTCCGTCTGTTCCACAAACAGCGCAAGCGGTAACTTTTATAAGCACGTCGTTCTCTTTGCAATCCGGTTTCAGAACATTTTCTATTCCCATATGTTTAGGTCTGTCTGTATATAAAAAAGCAACTTTCATTTTTTGCATTTAGTTTCTCCTAATGTAGGGGTCAGGCGTGCCTGACCCGTTATGTTTATGGTTTTTGTATTTTTGGTAAGCTTCCTCCCATATACTTGTTTGTTCAGGTTCATATCTGATGAGCTCCAACGAATTTCGAACAATTTCTCTTGCTTGTTTAACGGATGAAAGCTCACCGGTTGCAATTGCTGCGATTTCAGACTTGTTGCATTTTTGCAATCCTTTTTTTATCTCGCTGAAGAAATTCATGGCGTTCCAGTAGATTGTGTTATTAAGCCTTGTGCCTCCTGTAGTAAATCTATGTTTCTCTTCAAGGACTATTTTCTTACCATCGAATTTACCGAGCATTAGTCGTCCGCTTTCTGCGCCTAGATCTACAGCTATGTAATCTTTACTTCTTACCACGGAAATCTCCTCATCGTTCAGACTTTGACAACATTATGCCATAATTCCTTATTTATTTAAAATGGAATTTATGATATTCTTGCGTTATTAAAAGTGAGGGCTATGGTTATGATGAATGTGGTTATTATAGCAGGGGGAAGTGGAGAAAGGTTCTGGCCAAAGAGCAGAGAAAGGACTCCTAAGCAGTTGTTGCCAATAGCTTCTAAAAATACCATGCTTCAGGAAACAGTAAAAAGAGCAGAAGCACTAACCTCTCCAAAAAATATTTTCATAGTCACTCGAATTGGGTTAGAGGAAGAGATACACAAACAAGTTCCTCATATCCCAAAAGGGAATATTATAATTGAGCCTGTTGCTAGAAATACTGCAGCAGCAATAGGGCTTGCCAATTTAATTATTCAGAAAAGAGACAATGTCTCAAGAGATAGGGATGCCGTTACAGTTGTACTGCCGGCTGATCATATCATAAAAAATATCGAACAATTCAAAAAAACCATTACTACGGCTTGTATAGCGGCTGAAGAAGGGCATCTTGTTACAATAGGTATAAAACCAAGCTATCCTGAAACCGGTTATGGATATATTCACAGAGGGGATGAGATATTTATTGCCGATGGTAGCGGGAGTCCAAGTGTTTTTAAAGTAAAGGAGTTCAGAGAAAAGCCTGATTTGAAAACTGCAAGAGAGTTTTTTAATGAAGGGGAATATTATTGGAACAGCGGTATGTTTGTATGGACAACCCAGCGCATAGAAGAAGCGTTTAAAGAATATATGCCTGAACTTTATAATGCGCTAAAAGTTATAGGAAATTCTATTTCATCGTTACACAGGGATCAAGTTATAAAAGAGGAATACGAAAAATTAAAGAAGGTCTCAATTGATTATGGAATTATGGAGAGGGCGAAAAATGTAAGTGTTGTAGAAGGGCTCTTTGACTGGAATGATGTAGGCTCATGGCTCGCTTTGGAGAAAGTCTATAAAAAAGACGACGATAATAATATCGTTGTAGGAGATTATATAGGCATTGATACAAATAATTGTATATTAATAGGAGATAAGAGTCCAATAACCGCTATAGGTGTTTCGGATTTAATCATTGTAAACACAGGGGATGTTGTGCTGGTCTGCAAGAAGACAGAGGCTCAGAATGTAAAAGAATTATTGAAACGTATTAAGAAGAATAAAAAACTTTCTAAACTGGTTAAATAAATGCTAAAGATTTGGATTCAATTCTCAATAGGCGCAATTATAATTATTTTTGCCGGTTTTAAGTTGTCAAAGTACGGGGATATAATTGCTGAAAAGACAGGTATCGGTCGGGCGTGGATAGGAATGATATTTCTTGCCGGTGCAACAGCACTTCCTGAATTTTTCACCACGTGCAGTTCCATAGTTATTGAGAAAGCTCCTAATTTAGCTGTAGGCAATGTCCTTGGAAGTATCATATTTAATCTTTTTATAATCGCAATACTCGACATTATTCAAGGTCATGGGCCGATTTTAAGGAAAGTGAATCCTGGTCTGATTTTACTCGGGGCAATTTCTGTAATCCTCTCAGTAGTGGCAATTTTAGGTATGTTGTTAAAGAATACAGTGGCAGTTTTTTCTATAGGCTTTGCAAGTTTTTTGATAATAGGAATATATTTGGTAAGCATGCGTCTTTCCTATAGATATCAATATCGTAATTCCGATGAATCTCAGGGTAGGGAAGTAGATGAAAAAAAGAAATATGAGAATGTTTCCGTTGCAAAAACAATTTTTGGCTATTTGTTTTGCGCAGCAGCTATTTTTGGAGGAAGTATATTGGTTGCTCATACCGCTAAACTTATAGCCGTAGGAACAGGTTTGGGTGAGACTTTTGTAGGCAGTCTTTTTCTTGCGATAGTAACATCTCTTCCTGAACTTATGGCAACAATAGGAGCAGTAAAAATGGGTCTTTTTGATATGGCGATTGGAAATATATTTGGAAGCAACATGCTAAATATAGTGCTGATACCAATCAGCGATGTCTTATTCAGAACAGGTTCCATATACGCTTATCTTTCTTCTACGCATATTCTGACAGCGGTTGCTGGAATTCTTTTAACAATGATTGTAATAATCGGGATCATTTATAGATCAAAAAAATCCTTTCTCAAGCTTGGTTGGGACGCAATAGCTATAATTATGGTGTATATTGCCAGTACATATATGATATTTAAGTTAAGGTAAATATAAAAATAACAAGGGGGATAAGATGAATTTAAAAAATCTGATTCGGGATGTGCCTGATTTCCCAAAGAAGGGTATAATTTTCAAAGATATAACCACATTACTTAAGGATAAAGATGCGTTTAAAGAAGCAATTGATAAACTTGCAGAAGAGTGCGAGGGAAAAAAGATTAATAAAGTAGTCGCAGTAGAGGCGAGAGGATTTATATTCGGCGGAGTCTTGGCGTATAAACTCGGAGCAGGATTTGTTCCTCTCAGAAAACCGGGAAAACTTCCATACAAGACAATAAAAGAGACATACACACTGGAATACGGGACTGATACACTGGAGATACATGAAGACGCAATAAAATCTGGAGATAATATTTTGGTTATAGATGATCTCCTTGCAACAGGCGGAACAAGTTTGGCAACAGTTAAACTTGTTGAGAAACTTGGCGGAAATGTATCAAAGATCGTGTTTCTTATAGACCTTACGTTTCTGAAAGGTGCTGAGAAACTTGATGGATACGATGTAAGTTCGTTGATAGAATATTGATGATATTGGATTATCCAGATGAGGAAATAAGAGGGGACTGTGGAAATAAATAAAAAAACTAAAGAGATTGAGCAAACAGCAAAACTTGCGGTTTTCAAAGGCAAGCAGATAAGGAAAGCAATTCATAATGATGAATGGTGGTTTTCTGTTATTGATGTATGCGGGGTTTTGACTGAGAGCCCTGATCCCGGAGCATATTGGAGAAAACTAAAACAGCGTCTTAAGAAGGAAAGAAGCGAGGTCGTGACGTTTTGTCACGATCTAAAATTAGAGGCATCAGACGGCAAGAAGTATAAAACGGATTGTGCTAATACTGAGAGTATGTTTCGTATAATACAGTCTATTCCATCTCCCAAAGCAGAGCCTTTTAAACGATGGCTTGCAAAGGTCGGATATGAGAGGATTAAGGAAATTGAAGACCCTGAATTGGCAACAAAGCGGACAAGGGCGTTATACAAGGCAAAAGGTTATTCGGAAGCTTGGATTGAAAAACGTATGCGTGGTATCGCTGTCCGTGAGGAGTTGACAGATGAATGGCAGAAAAGAGATATTCAGGAACAAAAAGACTACGCTATTTTAACCGCTGAAATATCCAAAGCGACCTTTTATATGACACCATCAGAATATAAGAGATATAAAAATCTTAAAAGAGAAAATTTGCGGGATCATATGAACGATTTAGAGCTTATCTTTTCTATGCTTGGCGAAGCCTCAACAACAGAAATTGCTCGGAATAAGAATGCTCAAGGGTTTGATGAAAATAAGGAGTCTGCCATAAAAGGCGGAGAAGTCGCAGGCAGAGCCCGTAGGGATTTAGAGAATAAAAGCGGAAAGAAAGTCGCCAGCAGTGGAAATTATCTCAAAGCTCCACAGAATAAAAAATTACTTGACAAGAATTGACACTAGCTCCCGGGTTCTGCGTGAGCTCGGGTTTTTCTTTATGTAATGGAAATAAATGGCAATCTACAAACGAGGACAATAAAAGATAGAGGGAAAATAGCAGAACAGATATGCGCCTGTAGCTCAGTAATGGATAGAGCAAGGGATTCCTAATCCCTGTGTCGGAGGTTCGAATCCTCTCAGGCGTACCAGATTTAGGTAAGTTGAAAATATAGGTTTTTTGTGATATAAGTTTCAGTGAATTTGGGGCGATTAACTCAGCGGGAGAGTGCTACTTTCACAGAGTAGAAGT
>CAZMXO010000091.1:0-4495 GCA_964570265.1 uncultured bacterium | reverse complement strand
ACAGAAATACCTCACAACTTGTTCAGGATACATCAACAGCTGTCAATAACCCAAACGTTTGTTCTCTAACTCAACCCTTAGCGAAAAACCCTACATATCTTTATGTAGGAGATCGGTTTCAAAAACCTTATCCATTTATTCCTGATGTTATTTTTGATATAGATTCTATAATAGATACAAAGATAGATATGCTCCACTGCCATGCCTCCCAGTTTTACCAGTGGCTTCCATGGGAAAAAGGCTGGTTAGACAAAGTTCCTAAAGAAGAAGGTGAAAAGAAGAGATGGCTGAAGGAATGGAGAGGGCAGGAAGATATTGATATAGCTAATCGCTTTAGAGATAAGCTCGTAGAAAAATATGGCAAGGAAAAAGGACAAAAGGTAAAGTATGCAGAGGCTTTTGAATGTTCTGAATATGGAACTGTCTTGTCAAAGAAAGAGCTGAATCAAATTTTCGATTTTTAGAAACACATGATAATTAAAAAAGACAAAGACCAGATAAACGGATATTTAGAGGACGCTTCCAATTTAGAGGGAGGAAATAATGACAAAATATGATATTGCAATAATCGGGGGAGGACCGGGTGGTTACGTTGCCGCGATAAGAGCGGCACAATTAGGTGCTAAGGTTTGTGTTATTGAAAAGGATGAAGTGCTTGGAGGTACATGTCTTAACAGAGGATGCATTCCTACAAAAGCTATTCTTCATTCCGCAAAGATATATAGAAATATTGGCAGTGCGGAAAAATTCGGAATAAATACTTCAGAGACATCTCTGGATTATGGGAAAGTTATAAATAGAAAAAATCAGATAGTTAGCAGACTGACAAATGGTATTAAGTTTTTATTTAAGACCAATGCTATTGAAATAATAAAGGGGAAAGCAGAAATTCTGTCTCCGGGAGTAATAGGAATAACGGAAGATTCTCAACGATCTGAAGTGGAGGCAAGCAATATAATAATAGCAACCGGTTCAGAACCTATGAAATTGACTGATATTACAACGGATGGAGAAATAATTCAGACAAGCAGAGATATTCTTTCCTGCGATAAGCTTCCCAAAAGTATTTTAATAATAGGAGCAGGTGCTATTGGCTGTGAATTTGCAGATATTTTCAATTCTTTTGGAGTAAAGGTAAAATTAGTTGAGATGATGGATCATATACTGCCTGAAGAAGATAATGAGATTGCAGGTCAGCTTGAGAGCATTTTCAAAAAGAGAGGCATTGAAGTTTTTACTCAGACAAAAGTTAATAAAGTTGAAAAGAAAGATTCTTCGGCAAATGTATATTTGTCAGGAGATAAGACATTTGAAGTAGATAGAGTGCTTGTCGCAGTTGGAAGAAGTTCGAATATTTCTGGAATTGGATTGGAAGAAAATCAAATAAAACTGGATAAAAATAAGATTCCAGTAAATGAATATATGCAGACAAATATTTCGCATATCTATGCGATAGGGGATATTACGCCAGGTCCCATGCTTGCGCATGTTGCTTCAAAGGAGGGAATTGTGGCTGTGGAGCATATAATGGGTATGGATTCAAAAATGGATTATAAAGTTATACCATCCTGTGTATATACGGATCCTGAAGTAGCAGGAGTTGGCCTAACCGAGCAGAAAGCAAAAGAGGCTCATGAAATAAAGATAGGCAGATTTCCTTTAATGGCAAGCGGGAAGGCGATGTGTATAGGAGAGACAGAAGGCTTGGTTAAGATTATAGCTGACAAGGAGACTGATGAGATTTTGGGAGTAAGGATGATTGCTCCTCATGCAACAGAACTAATTGCCGAGTGCGTACTGGCAATAAAGGCCGAATGTACATACAAGGAACTTGCAGAAACAATCCACGCGCATCCAACCCTGTCTGAAGCAATTATGGAAGCAGCAGAGGATGTGGATAACATGGCTATAAGTTTGCCTAAAAAATCCTGAAAAATGCTTACTATCAATACACTTGTACCTATTATCATTATTATATTTTTGGGCGCTGTTTTGCGAAGCACCAAATTTATAACAGCTGATATATTTCGCGCAAATAACAGTCTGGTTTATTGGATAGCTCTTCCATGTTTGCTTTTCTATAAAACTGCTACAACCTCTGCTCATGGAACAGCCGCGATGCGCATTTTTTTAATACTTATTGGAGGGATGTTTGTTTGTATAATACTTGGTTATTTATGTGCATGGCTATTGCGTTTACCGAATTCATCGCGCAGTGCCTTTGTTCAAGGGGCATACAGAGGCAATTTGGTTTATGTCGGTATTCCTGTGATTCTTTTTGCCATGGCTGGTACGAATGGGCAAGGCAGTGGAGAAATGGAATCTCTGGCAATTCTATCTATTGCGCCACTTATCCCAATTTATAATATTGCCGCAGTCATAATATTACTAGCAGGGCAGAAGCGTAACGGGACAAGTAAGCGTAGGCATCTGAAGATGGTATTGCTTAAAGTGATGAAGAATCCTCTCATATTATCCTGTGTCGCAGGGATAGGGTACTCCCTTACCGGGTGGCAGCTTCCGTTACTGGCTCAGCGAACATGCATTGTCATTGGCAAGATTGCTCTGCCGCTGGCACTTCTGGGGATTGGAGCCTCTCTCAGTTTCAAGTCTGTTCAGAATGGATTAGTAAGCAACTTAACAGCATCCATTATTAAGGTTGTTTGTGGTCCTATCATAATGTTTTTTATTGGCAGACAGCTTGGGCTAGGCCACACAGAACTGCGGATTGCAATGCTTTTCCTTGCATGTCCAACAGCGGCTGCATCCTTTATAATGGCAGAAGAACTTGGGGCGGACGGAAAATTGGCAAGCGGTATTATTGTAACATCTACCATAATGTCAATTCTTTCTATTGCAATTATTCTTATGTTTGTATAAGTATATGAGGATACACAAGAGTGAGAAGATGATACGTAATGTTTTTCGAGAGAAGGTGGTTAGCACGCGAAATCAAGGTAAACGTTTGGTAGCTCCGCTTGCCGGATTTCCTGGCATTAACATGACGAATTGCACAATCAAACTCGCTCAACAGAACTATGGCGAGCATTTCAAGGTCATGAAGGCAATTGCAGAATCATTTGAGCCGGATGTGATATTTCCGCTAATGGACTTGTCCGTTGAGGCCAATGCTCTGGGCAGATATACAGTCTTCCCAAAGACGGATTCAGCAACCGTCGTCAGGGATAAATTCTCCATTGGTGAATTAATAAGTAAAAAGGATATCAATATGTCCTTTGACACACGGCTTCTCGGCTATGTTGAGACGCTAAAACTGATGTCTATTGGATTGTCGGAGTCGATTATAAAAGGAGCTTATGTGACAGGTCCTTATTCTCTCGCGGCTCTCATAATGGGCGCCGATGATGCCGCCATGGCAACCATCTTGCGACCCGACGATTTACATGAACTCTGCCAATTCACAACGGAGAAGATCCAGAAATATATCAGACTTCTCATTGCGGCTGGAGCTCAGGTCATCTGTATTCTTGAGCCAAGCGCTGTGATGCTAGGTCCCGACCATTTCCGTTTGTTTTCTGCTAACTACGTACATCATATTGTTGACAGTTGCAAATACACCGGGGTGGCTACAATCTATCACACTTGCGGAAACACAATGCATTTGGTAGGAAAGATGGCTGAGGCAGGGATTGACGCGATAAGTCTCGATTCCTCTGATGCCGGCGTAGACCTTCCTGCGGTTGCCAAGACACTGTCATCAGACGTTGTTATCATGGGCAACATCAATCCAACGGGAGTCATTCTTAATGGTAGTCCTAAAGATGTTGAAACAGAAGTAAACGACCTACTAAAACGGATGGCACCCTACCCCAATTTTGTCCTGAGCACCGGGTGTGATCTACCCCAAGAAACTCCGCTGGAGAACATCCATTCCTTTATGCAGGCCGGTCGCCGATATCGGGCAAGATAATTAATTCTCATAGAAGCACATAATGATATAGAATCCAGAAATTAAAATTATTGAGATTTTAAGTCATTTTAAGTATAGTAATTCTAATGCAGGTAAACTTGGAGGTTATAAACAATTATGGAAAATATTTTAATTAATCAATCGGTAGCTATACTATGTGATGGGAACAATATTGAACGGAGTATCCATGGGCTTTCTAAAACAAAAAACACAATGATCAATTTCGATAAGTTAATTCCGAAATTACTAAATGGCAGAGGATTAAACAGGCTGCTTTATTTTAGAGAAGGGAAGTCCATATCTTCGAAATTCGCAGATAGATTATATGAGAACTATTATGGTTCTGTTATTCCGTGTCATAAATCTGCCGATATTCCGCTTTCTATCAAAGCAACGCAACTTTCTTCAAAGGTTGACACCATTATCATTATGTCAGGGGATTCGGATTTTGTGGATTTGGTTTTACATCTGAAAGGGGAAGGCGTAAGGGTAGAAATTGCTGCAGTAAAAGAAACAACTGCCAAGATATTAATTGATGAAGCAGACTATTTTCATGAAATAACC
>CAZMXO010000090.1:0-4514 GCA_964570265.1 uncultured bacterium | reverse complement strand
CATCAATAATAATAAAATCAAAATAATCATTGGGATATTGACCGAAATAAGGAGTATTATCCTTACCGCTCATAAATGTCTGAAAGATAGTAAAGAAAATACTTCCGTTCGTTGGGACACGTCCTTTTTTACTGATCTCTTTTGGACTTATTCTAACAAGAGCATCTTCTGGGAAAGCACTAAACGCATTAAATGCCTGGTTTGCTAAAATATTTCTATCAGCAAGAAACAGTATCCGTGGTCGTCTTGATCCATCTCGTTTTAAATTCCACCTTGAATAAAAGAGTTTCCATGCAATCTGAAAAGCAATAAATGTCTTCCCTGTACCGGTCGCAAGGGTTAGGAGGATTTTATCTTTCCCTTCCGCTACCGCTGACAGAGCATTGTTTACTGCAATTTCCTGATAGAAACGTGGTGGCCTTGTACCTCCAATATCTTCAAAAGGTATTTGGTTAAATTTATCCAGCCAATCATTTTGTTTCTCAAATACGTTATTCCATAATTCATCAGGTCCAGGGAAGCTATCTACCAACCCCTCTTTTCCGGTTTCCATGTTGATCTGGTAAAGCTCTTTACCGTTTGTAGAATAGGCAAATTTTAGATTTAATTTTTCTGAATAATTCTTCGCCTGTGCAACACCTTCACCAACCTGAAGCTCATCACTTTTTGCTTCAATAACAGCAAGTTTCCGGTTTTTATAAGTGAGGATATAATCCGAAATAAGCGGTTTACGAGGCATATCTCCAATTTTGATCTTACCGGCTGTAATGTGATGTTCTCTAAGTACTTTTGTACCCTCAACAACACCCCAGCCTTTTTCCTTTAAAGCAGGATCAATTAATTCGGCTCTGGTTTCTGCTTCGTTCATTGCTAGTTTAATTCCCCATTAAATGCTTTTTGTAAAATTGATTTTTTCAATTCTTCTAAATTATTGAGCTTTTGCTGACATATAGTCTCTAAACGTTTTGTTTTAACAGAAAGGATTTGTATTTTATCAACCATGATATTTTGATTTTTTTTTGATTTTGGAACAGGTATTTTAAAATTTATCAGTGTTCTAATTGGCAGTTGTGGTTGTGCAGCACCCGAGACGTGTTTTACAATCTGCATTTTCATTATACCAGAACGTAAAACTTCAAATAAATATTCAGGAGTAACCTCATCAAGATTAGGTCTGAATATTAACATACCCGAATTTATTCGAATGTTTTCAAAGGGTATTTCACTACTAAACAGTCCAAGATTACCGATTGTACCCCTTGTTGTCATAACAACATCATTACGTTGAATTTTTCCTTTTCCAAGAGCAAGGTCTTTTTCCTTTGTGATAAACATGTTGTTAGTAAAATCAAAACCATTAAGACGTACATTTTTTGTATTCATAAAAAGGCAATATCCTTTGGATGCAAAATCTTTTTTCTTCGGATAATTTTTACCTCTATCGCCATCTACAATTTTAAGCAAATCGGAATCCCCCAAACATCTTAGTCCCCAATCTTTCCCAGAGTTTTTAAAAACACTCTGCAAATAAGAATCAAACAACTCCTTGCTGTTTTGTAAATTCTTTTCAGCATTTTCTTTTGCTTTATCAATGGCGTCAAAGGCTTTGTCAAGAATTTTTACGATGCGTTTTTGTTCGAAGAGAACAGGAAGGAACAGTTCTAAATTTTCAATTTGTGATTTATTAATTGAATTAAAAACCGCACCTTCATTACCAATAATTTCATTTTCATGTTTTATGAAATAATAAAACAAATAATCTTTACTAATTTCTTTGGATGCTCTTATTGCTGCAAGACCACGACCGATACATATTTTATCTGTAGCAAAATTAACAGGGCCAACAGGTGCTCTTACAGACATTAGTATATCACCCGACAATGCTTCTTTTGTAATCTTAGTCGTCCATGTTGTCGGAGCCCCTAAATATTTATCAGTAAACTCTTTTTTACCTTGAAAAAAAGGTAATCCATTTGCACTCTTGTTATAATATTTACCTTCTGGAGATTGACCTGCAATGACAGTGCAAATATCTCCTATCCTTTTATCTATCCCTTTCTCTTTCATACCAGCTCTCTTATTGACTTAAGTATCTCTGCACTTTCTTTATCTAAAGCCTTAATCTCATCAAGAATCACTTTTGGCTCTCTCAAAACTGTTTCATCTTTTTTGTTCGGATTTTTTACTGACAAATCAAAAGTATCATTAATTTTTGAAACATCAACTGTCCATGAATTTTCAGAATCTTTCTTTTTCTTTTGCAGCTCCACAAATTCAGCCAAATCATTTTCATTAAGCGGATTGGTTTTACCCAGGTTCCTGTCCAGATTAAGCTGATAGAACCAGACCTTCTTAGAGGGTTTCCCCTTTTCAAAAAAGAGCACTACAGTTTTAACACCCGCACCAGTGAAAGTTCCACCGGGTAAATCAATTACTGTATGAAGATCACATCTTTCAAGCAATTCTTTTCGAAGTGAAACAGAAGCATTATCAGTATTAGAAAGAAAGGTGTTTTTTATAACAACACCCGCCTGTCCACCGGCTTTTAACATTTTAATGAAATGCTGAAGAAAAAGAAAAGCTGTTTCACCTGTCCGTATTGGGAAGTTTTGCTGTACTTCTTTTCGTTCTTTTCCACCAAATGGAGGGTTAGCTAATATTATATCGTAACGATCCTTTTCCTGTATATCCAAGACATTTTCAGCAAGGGTATTGGTGTGAATGATATTAGGAGCTTCAACACCATGCAGGATCATGTTCATTGTTCCAATGATGTATGCAAGAGACTTCTTTTCCTTACCGTAAAAAGTATCTTTCTGAAGAGTCTTTATATCTTTTGTAGTCAGTTTTCTACTGTTCTTTAAATATTCAAAAGCTTCAACTAAGAATCCAGCAGATCCAACCGCACCATCATAAACTTTGTTTCCTATTTCCGGAGCAACAACCTTTACAATGGTTTTAATAAGCGGACGGGGTGTGTAATACTCTCCACCGTTTCTTCCAGCATTACCCATATTTTTAATTTTATCTTCATAGAGATGAGACATCTCATGTTTTTCTTTGTGAGTTCTAAATTTCAGTTCGTCAACCATATTTATTACTTCACGCAGGTTATATCCGCTTTGGATCTTGTTTTTTAATTCACTGAATATCTCACCAATCTTATATTCAATAGTGTCTGGACTTTCTGCACTTGTTTTGAACTTTTTCAGATAAGGAAACAGTTGTAAATCGACAAAATCTCTCAGATCATCACCACTAAGAGCCTTGTGATGGTCAAGCTTTCCTTCTTTTGTTTTTGGTACAGCCCAGACATTCCATTTAAATTTTTTATCTATTATTTCCGAATGATGTTTACCTGATAATTTTGCTGCTGCATTTTTATCCTGTTCTAAATCATCAAGATATTTCAGAAATAAAATCCATGAAGTCTGTTCAACATAATCCAGCTCGCTGCTACATCCAGCATCTTTATGCAATATGTCGTCAATATTTTTAAATATCTGCTCGAACATTAATTATTCCCTTTTTAAATTGTTTAATATTTTCTACCTGACTGCTCTAGCTATTTTTTCACCTGAACCAAGCAATTGATGTTAATTTTATAAGATAGCAAATTATTAATCACGATTTTGTCATATTCCATCAAAAATGCAAACAAAAAAGAGGCCCATCTAAGCACCCCTATTTAATTCCATATTACTACCCTTTTTTCACCAACCCCAACCCATTACACCTTGTACATTGATTTACACCAACCGGATCTTTCAATGATGAACCATATCCGTTACAATGTGGACACTGCACATATCCATATTTTTCTGGATTCATCATGATCTCAAACTGATCAATCACAAAATTACCTCCTTTTCAATACTGAACTGTCACTACTACCAGTCTCCCCGATTGATTAAACCTAATACTCTTCATCCATCCTTTTTCCTTGAAAAACTTAACAACTTTCCTAACAACTTTTTCGTTTTCAACTGAAACAGATAAATACGGTACTACTCTGACATTCTTCATATTGACCCTTTCCAGAACACTATTTCTCTTTTTAGCTGCAACTAAATGTTCTCCTGCAGATTTATAATATGTAAACAACTGACTGCTAAGAGTAAATGAATACAATCTCCATAATCCCGGATCATCTTTATATCCAGGTACCTTCTTTATCTGCTCAAGTATTTTCTTCCTGCTCAAACCTTTTACATTATATTCCGTCAACCAACTCGGCATCGCATCAATCTCACGAGGACTTTTAACCTCACATATTGCAAACCGCTTCAATTTCCGATGATAGGCAACTACGTCACAATAACAAGGACTGCTCAATATTTCTGTAATGTATCCTCTTGATCTGAACCACTTTAATGTCAATTCGTCATACTCATATTTCATAGGCGTATATTGCCGGACCATTAATCACCCCCGATCAATATTATTTTTTTGATACTTAAACCACATAACGATTAACAATCCTGTCATGATCATTGAAAGCGTGTTTCCAAATA
>CAZMXO010000089.1:0-4542 GCA_964570265.1 uncultured bacterium | reverse complement strand
GGTTACTGATATCTCCTGTCCGAATGGAATAACCCCAACAGAAAGCTTTGACCATTTACTTAGGGAACGCAGCAAACCCTTAGCCTCTCCTAGAAGTTCTATTCCTGTCTTTGCCCCAAACCCGAATAATCTAATATATTTATACAGTTCTTCTGCGCCGATTTTAGCGCCTATCTTGGAAAATGCTATGTTGCTCGACGCTTCAAGCGCCTGGCAAAATGTAATTTCTCCATAAGGCTCATGATCGTGTATTGTGTGACTCATAAATTTATATGAGCCGTTTTCAGCGAAAATAATATCTTCAGGCTCAAACACGTTATTATTTAAAGCTGCTGCAGCTGTTATGACCTTGAAAGTAGATCCAGGCTCATAAGCATCTGTTATTGCTCTGTTTCTTCTGCAATCATTTGTAAAACTTCCGGCGTTATTTGGATCATATGTCGGTCTGTTAGCCATGGCAAGTATCTCGCCTGTATTTGGATTCATAACAATACCCGTTACGCTTTTAGGGCTAAATTTCTCAACCAGTTTATTTAATTCACGTTCTAATATATGCTGTATTATTTCGTCTATAGTAAGAATAATATTTGCGCTATCCGGCAAATTGGATATATGTGATCCTGATGAAACAAGTTCTCTGCCTCTGGCATCCTTTATAGTGGTATAAGAACTTGTTTTGCCTCTCAGTTCATCCTCAAAAAACTTCTCCGTGCCCTCTAATCCCTTATTATCGCTGCCGACAAACCCCATAACATGACTTCCCAATGTTTCTTTTGGATAAAATCTAGCACTTTCGGGACAAAGCTGAACACCTTTTATCCCTAGCGCTAATATCTTCTCATATACTTCAGAAGACAATTTCTTATTTAAAGTAAAAAGCCTTGTGCGAGACTGAATTTGTTTTAGTATATGTTCAGGATCCTCTGAGAGAATTCTTCCTAATTGTCTGGAAACTTTTTCGGGATCTTTGATTTTTTTTGGTCTGACATAAATAGTATATGTCTTCATATTTACTGCTAACTCTTTTCTGTTTCGATCGTAAATTATTCCTCTTTCAGTAGTTGCGGAGATCTTCATCTTCTGGATTTTTTTTACTTCCTCGGACAGCTTCTCATTCTGAAGTATCTGGACATAAAAAAGTCTTCCAATAAGAATGAGAAGGGCAATGTTTACTAATACTACAATAAGCGCAGTACGGCGTTTATGCCTAGAGCCTAAGCTACCCATATTATAAGTTCCTAGAAGAGTATAACCTTACTATACACCATCTTTTAGACGGAATGAGCCCCATATCTTTAGCCATAGATTCTATACGCTTGAGAGATCTTAAGGAAGCCGCGTTCATCTGTAAGATACGATTTTCTTCCACCAGCTTTATGCGTTCACTTTTTAACTTATTGATAGAGTAACCACTTTTTACAAGCTCAATATGCTGCCACACGTAAAATATACCAAGCAATATAAGAAAAATAATCCATAAAAAATATCTAAACGTTGAAACTGTCTTTTTTAAACTTTTTTTTCTGTGCATTTATTGTGTCTTTTCTGCCACTCTTAATTTTGCGCTTCTGGAGCGAATATTTTTATTAAGTTCTTCCTTCGTCGCCGTTAGAGGTTTTTTAGTGATGATTTTGGCCTGTTCATTTATTTTAAATTCCTTGAACTTGTTTTTTGCAATCCTGTCTTCCAGTGAATGAAACGATATTACTCCCATCCTTCCTTCTTTTTTAAGAAGACTAAATCCGTCTGTAATTGCATCAGATAAATTCCTCAATTCATTATTTGCAGCTATTCTTAGCGCCTGGAATACTCTTGTAGCAGGATGAATTCTATATCTTCTAAAAGGAATAGCCTTCTTTATTGTGCTTACCAACTCAAACGTTGTTTGTATAGATCTCTTATTTCTTTCTGATATAATTTTAGAAGCAATTTTTCTGGAGTAGCGTTCTTCTCCATATTCAAAAAAAATCTTAGTTAACTCATCGTAAGATGAATTATTAATCAGGCTCTGAGCCGTAATATTAGAAGATCGATCCATTCTCATATCCAATGGTCCATCTTTATTAAAACTAAACCCTCTTTCGGGATTATCTATTTGATATGAAGATATTCCAACATCAAGGATAATTCCGTCTACTGCTTTAATATTTAACCGATTGCAGATATCTATAATGTTAAAAAAATTATCGTGAACAAGTTTGAACGAACCGGCAAACTTTCCTAATCTATCCTCGGCTGTCTCCAGAATCGATTCATCGCAGTCTATGCCAACCAAAAAACCTTTGGGATGTATAATGTCCAGTATTGCCTCGGAATGTCCTCCTTCACCGACTGTGCAATCAATGTATGTGCCTTCACGTTTAATACATACCAAATCTAACACTTCATTAAGTAAAACAGGTATGTGCTTGAATATCAAATTTCTAATTGTTCCGCAATTTCATTAACAGATTTTTCTGTGTTTTTCGAATAAGAAATCCACTTTTCCCTACTCCAGATCTCTATACGACTCATAACCCCGATGACGATGACATCCTTTAATATTTGTGCATAATCCTTTAAATATAGAGGAATAGATATTCTTCCCTGCTTGTCTATTGTACATTCGGAAGCCCCGGCAAATAAGTGCCTGGTGTAAGCGCGAGCATCCTTACCGGTAAGAGGCAAAGCTTTTGTCTTGTTTTCAAACAATCTCCACTCGTCCGATGTAAATAAGAACAAACAGTTATCCAGCCCTTTTGTAATGATGAACTTTTCGACAAAGGTCTCTTTTATCTTACCCCTGAGACGCATAGGAATAATAAGACGATTTTTCTCGTCTAACGCATGTGTAAATTCACCGTAAAACATAAGTTATCCCCACAATCCACAGCTTTTCCACCATTTTCCTCCACTTTCCACCACGTAAGCTAACATGAGACCACGTAATATGTCAAGTGATAGTTGCTATTATTCAGCGAATACATGTCATTGCGAACGAAGGCGAAGTAAGGGTACAAGATATTGTGCCCTTACTTGGATTTATTCTGACTTACTCCAATCTTCCAAACGCTTTTTTCAAGAAAAGCTTCTATGGTTTGGCGATTTGCTTTATTTATCAAATTAGAGTGTGATACTTTATTCTTTTTCGCGTATTCAGCAAGCGTCATGATATGCGCGCCTTCCAGATACGCAAGTCTCTTGTGATAACTGTTCGTAAGCGCTTTGCCGACTATTTCTTCCATGATTTTAACAGTGCTTTTTTCGTCAAATTCCTTAAACGCTTCGTAATACATTTTTCTATCAATAAATTTAATATTCACCGGTACAAAACCTTCTCGTATAAGCAGATAATTGTTTATCACTCTTCCGATACGGCCATTACCATCAACAAACGGGTGAGTGTGTTCAAAAGTAAGATGTAACAGAGCAATACGTTTGATAATATTTTCGTGACTGTTTGCGTTATAACCTGCAAGCATTTTATCCAATCTTTCTACTACTTCTTTTGGGTCCGGAGCTATGTGGTTCGCAACCCTGACCCACTCACCGTCCTTACGAAATCTGCCGGCTACATCATCACGGATATTCGCTATAAGCATTTTGTGAAGCGACAGAATAACCTCAAGAGTAAGCTCTTGTTCTTTGGCTTTTGTATTGATATAAGAAACTACCCGCGCAAGGTTTTTTGCTTCAAAAATTTCTCTTTCAGTGATGTATCTGTCTAAATTTATTTGCAAAAGGATTTTCTCTGTTTCTTCAAGAGTGAGAGTGCTGTTCTCGATGGCATTGGAGTTATACACTTGCTCGGAAACCTCCGCTTCACTCAATAATTTCAGAAGCGACTGCTTACCGGCAGACGCAATATAATACCGCTCTCTCAAGCGATTGATTGTATTAAAAACATGTAATGTTTTTGCCATAGTTACAGTATATACTTTTTCACTCTTTTGTCAACAAAACCGTGAAAATTTGTGAAAAAACTGCGATTTTCACGTTTTTGAACTACGACTTGACAGAAAAATCAGGGTGGTCAAATTATCTAACCAAAACAATTCTCTTGCCGAAAAATTTATACTATGGGAATTATTCTTTGTCTGGCTTAAGCTTATATATTATCTCACCAGACCT
Source organism: uncultured bacterium (assembly GCA_964570265.1). GTDB lineage: Bacteria > JAHJDO01 > JAHJDO01 > JAHJDO01 > JAHJDO01 > JAHJDO01. The sequence goes on along the minus strand of CAZMXO010000089.1, from coordinate 432 downwards.
TATTAATCCTAATTCCTTGCGGGCGAGTTTTTCTATGTACAACGGGTCGTTCTTTAGAGCATGTATCTCTTTGGTAAGTTTCTCGTTGGATTCTCGAACCTTTTCAATCTCACTCTTAAGATTTGCAATCTGTTTACTCAGCTTTTTCTGCTCTATTATAAGGGGAGTAAAAGCATATATGACCAAGCAAACAGACAGGATAATTATTCCAACCAGTAATATCTTTTTTAACTTATTTTTTGAAGTATTCTGTCTTTTCTTATACATTAGCAGAGGTTATAAAAAACGCCTTTGCCCTTGTAAATTGCAGTATCACCAAGCTCTTCTTCTATTCTGAGCAGCTGGTTATACTTTGCAATTCTATCTGTCCTGCACAGGGAACCTGATTTAATCTGTCCTGCATTGGTTCCTACTACAACATCTGCAATTGTC
>CAZMXO010000088.1:0-4555 GCA_964570265.1 uncultured bacterium | reverse complement strand
CGAACGTTAGCTACAATGATAGAAAGCGGAGTTCCTATATTACAGTGTTTGGATATAGTAAGAGATATCATTGAAAATGAAGTAATAGCAGGTGTGGTGAAAAACACGCGTGAGAGTGTAGAAAAAGGGGAAGAAATAGCGGAGTCCTTAAAGATAAGTGAGGAATTTCCGCCAGATACGGTGCAGATGATTGCGGTAGGTGAGAAAACTGGAAATTTAGACGGTATGTTAAATAAGATATCCGATTTTTACGATAAGGCGATCGGATATAGTATAATAAAATTAACTGCGTTGCTTGAGCCTGCATTTTTGGTTATAATAGGCGCGGTTGTAGCTTTCATTATGGCTTCTATGCTGCTTCCTATGTTTGATATGGTAAAAACACTTCGCAGATAGAAAAAATGTTTACTGTTTTTTTGTGGTATATGATATTATAAAAGTGAATTTTAAAAGGATTGCGCCTTTACCTGGTATGAACATAGGAATGCTTGAAACAAACGGTCATCAGAATTACAAGCGCTGGGAAGAACTTCTAAGGTTCCATCCGTGTTCCGGAGCTGAATGGATGAAAACAAAAGATGGCTTATCTAATTTGGATGATGATTTTTACAACCAGAGCGGTGGAATTCTCAAAATATCAAAGCACTATCAAAAACTAGTATTATAGAAAGTTGGGTAAAATTCGTACACAGTATACAAAATATTGCGGAGTTAAACCACAAATGATTCAAGGAAATATGTAAGAAAGAGATAAATATTACTATAAATTGTAAAGAAAAAGGAAAGAATTCTATGAATAAAGTAAAAGTTCCTCTACCGAAACCCAACCCAGATATTGAAACCTTTTGCAAGGTAATAAAAAGAGAGATAATTCCTCCTCGGCCGCCTTTGGTTGAACTATTTGTAGATGAGACATTAATGAAATATTTTATGGAGCAAAAAGCAAGAGCGAAATGGGTTGATGTTGTTTCTGGCGATAGGGATTCAAAAAGAGGAAACATTAAATCAATAATTGAGTTCTGGTATCGTTTTGGATACGATTATGTTCGCTTGTCAGGAGGATTAAATTTTCCAGGAAAGAACCGTATAACGGGTGACACTAGTTCTCTTTCTAAAGGGCAAAGGAGTTGGGCAGAGGAAGGAAAAGGAATTATTACGAGTTGGGATGAATTCGAGAAATATCCATGGCCGTCTTTGGATAATATAGACTTATGGAGATATGAATTCGCTAGTCAAAATCTGCCAGAGGGAATGGGATTGTTTGTTTGTCCAAGTAGTGGGATACTAGAAATTTCTTTGAATACGCTGCTTGGATATGAAGGGCTGGCTTATGGGATATACGATCAGCCGGATCTTATTGAAGCTGTTTTTAAAAAGACAGGAGAACTGATTTATGGGTTTTATAAAAAAATAATTGGATTACCCAATCTCTATGGATTTTTTCAGGGAGATGATATGGGGTTTAAGACTTCAACTCTTATGCCGCCGGCTTTCTTAAGAAAGCATGTGCTTCCATGGCACAAGAAAATTGCTTCACTTGCGCATAAGAATAATCTCTTATATCTCCTGCATGCCTGTGGTAATCTAGAAGATATTATGGAGGATTTAATTGAAGATGTAAAAATAGATGCTAAACACTCTTTTGAAGATACAATTATGCCAGTAACAGAATTTCATAAAAAATATGGGAATAGAATTGCAGTACTGGGAGGTATTGATGTTGATGTTTTGTGTCGTTTCCCTGAAGATAAATTAAGAGCATATATCCGAAATGTTTTAAAAGAATGTGTTCCAAAAGGCGGTTATGCACTTGGTTCTGGCAACTCGGTGGCAAATTATGTTCCACCGGAAAATTATCTAATTATGGTAGAAGAGGGATTAAATTTTAAATGACATTTTTTCAGATAAAAATAAAATGCAAAAAAAGTTTAAAAATTAGCTTTTAATAACTAACCTATTGCATGGTAGGTATGGGGTTGAACTGATTAAAAATACGAAAGGAATTTTTAAAATGAGCAAAAGGATAAATGTGGGTGTTGTAGGTTTAGGAATGGGGAGAGCACATATTGAAAATTATCTAAAATGTAAAGATGCGAGTTTGATAGCAATTTGCGATATTAATGATGAAAAATTGAAAAGCTGCAAGAATGAGTTAAATATTCCTTATGCGTTTAAGGATTACAATAAGATGTTTAAACTAAAAGAATTGGACGCTGTGAGCATAGCAATACCGAATTTTCTTCACGCCTCAGTTTCCATAGCTGCGCTTAGAGCTGGTAAACATGTTATGTGTGAGAAACCGCTTGCAATGAATGCAAAGGAAGCTCAGGAAATGGTTGACGTTGCAAAATCAGAAGGTTTGACACTTATGACACATTTTAATTCCAGGTTTTTTCCAACATCCCAGTATATTAAAAAGTTTATTGATACAGGGAATCTTGGAGAAATATATTTTGCAAGAACAGGCTGGCATAGAAGGAGAGGCGTCCCATGGTTTGGGGAATGGTTTATGGATAAAAAAAAGTCGGGAGGCGGACCTCTGATAGATTTGGGAGTGCATAGAATTGATCTAGCAATGTGGTTTATGGATAATCCAAAACCTGTTTCAGTTTGCGGAGCCACATATACGAAAATTGCGGATAAAATTGCTAAAAAAATGGGCAAAAAATATGATGTTGAGGATTTAGCATCGGCCTACATCAGATTTGAAAATGGCGCCACAATGGCTGTAGAAACAAGCTGGGCATCAAATAGCGAAAAACAGGAAGATGGATTTACTCAAGTTTATGGAGATAAAGGCGGAGCTTTGCAAAGGAATCTTGGAGATACATATAATTTTGAAACTAAGATTTTTAAAGAAGAAGCAAGAGAGTGTGTTGAAATCATACCCAAGAGCTATAGTCTGCCATGGGGCAATGCGCAGGGGCATTTTGTGGAATGTCTGATTAATGGCAAAGAACCGATGGCAACAGGGGAGCATGGCTTGGAGATAATGAAAATACTTGACGCAATCTATGAGTCTTCCAGAACAAAAAAAGAAGTACAAATAAAATAAAAAGGAAACTATTATGAAAATCGGGGTTTTAACAGCGTGTCTGCCTAAGTATTCGTTTGATAAAGTTATTGAGTTTGCTCAAGAGTCAGGATTCGAGGCTTTAGAGATTGCGTGTTGGCCAAGAAAAAACGAGAGAGATTTTGCTAGCAGTACTATTGACGTTGCCAAATTGGATAAAGCAGAAGCAGAAGGAATTAAGAGTCAATGCAAAGAAAGAGATGTCGAAATTAGTTGCCTGACTTATTGTGAGAATATGCTTGATCCTGATAAAAAAGAAAGAGACATAAAAATTAATCATCTGTATAAAGTAATAGAAGCGGCGAGTCTATTAAATGTAGGAATTGTCAGCTGTTTTATAGGAAGAGATAAAAATAGAAAGTTGAAGGAGAATCTTCCTGTATTTGAAGATGTCTTTAAACCAATAGTTAAATTTGCCAGTGAAAAAGGAGTTAAGATTGCTATAGAAAATTGTCCTATGCCAGGCTGGCAGTTTGAGGGACTTGTTGGTCAGATTTGCTTTGCTCCGTTCATGTGGGATGAGATATTTAATCGAATTCCTGATGCTAATTTTGGCCTAAATTTTGACCCTTCGCATCTTCATTGGTTGGGAATAGACTATATAGAGGCTGCTAAGGATTATAAAGATAAAATTTTTCATGTTCATGCAAAAGATACGGAAATTGTTTCAAACAACATTCAGCAAACAGGCATTATTATGCCTCATAGCGGGTGGTGGAGATATAGAATGCCAGGATTAGGAGAGATAGACTGGGGTCATTTTATTTCAACATTGCAGGAATATGGTTATGATCATGTTCTAAGTATAGAGCATGAAGATCCTGTCTGGTCAGGAAACGATGAGAAAATTAAGCAGGGATTAAAACTCGGACTCAAATATTTAAAACAATTCATAATATAAAACTTGAGGATAGGTTATGAGGAACAAAACTAGAATTGGAATAGTTGGCTGCGGTTTTATGGGCAAGGTGCATAACGATGCATTACGCAGAATTCCGCAAGTAGAAATAAAAGCAGTTGTGGATGAGCGTTCTAATGTGGCAGAGCGGTTTGCCGATATGTATGATATTCCTCTGATATATAAAACATATACGGATATGCTTGATTCTGGAGAAGTGGATGCTATTCATAACTGTACCCCAAATTTTCTTCATTACGAGGTCAATAAAAAAGCTCTTGAAAAAGGAATATACGTTGTTTCGGAAAAGCCTCTTGCATTAAATTATAAACAGGCAAAGGAACTGGCAGATCTGTCTGTTAAAAAACATATACCAACAGCTGTTGGATTTGGCTATAGGTTTTTCCCTCTTATTCAAACAATTAAAGAAATGATTAAAAAAGGTGATCTTGGGGAAATTTGGCTGGTCAAGGGAGAGTATCTGCAAGATTGGCTGTTTTATAAGGAAGATTACAACTGGAGATTAGAAAAAAAGATTAGCGGAGAAAGCAGAGCCTTTGCAGATATTGGTTCTCATCTTTGCG
>CAZMXO010000087.1:0-4571 GCA_964570265.1 uncultured bacterium | reverse complement strand
ATTTTGCTCTGTCTGCATTAGATGAGGCGAAAGAACGATTAGAAGCGCGTTACCGGCTTCAAGCTCAGGGGTATGATTTGGAAAAAGTAACGATCCGCGTGTCATCTGAGTTGGGAATTGCCCCTGATCAGGTATGGAGTGCCGGCAAGCATCAGGTCACAGTCAAAGCACGAAGTTTATTGTGCTATTGGGCAGTGAGAAAGCTGGGTTTCAGTACCACAGAATTATCCAAGAAACTTGGTGTCTCGCAGCCATCTGTAAGTATTTCGGTAAAGCGTGGTGAGAAAATCGCCAAAGCTAAGCAACTCAAACTTATGAAAGAATAGAAAGTTATATTTTTATGGGCGTCCCCAAGTTTTCCTATTATCTCGCTTCGTGATCAGACTGCACGATCCTACAGTGAGGCTTTCTGGCAGTCTGAGGAAGATCATTTGCGGACATATCTAAACACTACGATTATGCCACGCTTACGTTCAGCAACAGTAAACCACTTATCTATTTTTGCTATGGCTCCAACAGCCCCTGCTCATTTTATTAGGACACTTAATTAGCGATATGGTTCCCACTGAAATTCATCCATTTATTAAGGAAACTGGGAAATGGGGTTGGAAAAAAGGAGAGGATGAAGACTTTGATATAATCATAAATCGCCCCAAAAGCTATAATGGTCCACCAGCGCTCTTACTTTCGTTTAGTGCTACCATTACCAGGGATCGAATTTTCCCCTGTTTTAAAAATAGGAAACCTTCAATTTGGGAGATGACTGTTCCCTCTCCCTTACCGATTTTTGTTTAAAGGATTTAGGGGGCATTATATTCAATTTCAACCATAAAATGCACCGGATAAAACCGGTGATTTTCTAGTTATATCTAATACAAGGTTTTAATTTCAGATGGATAATGGGATAAAAAAAATTATTGAGTTTAACCAAAAAATTAGACAGCTATCCAGCGATGAGATTGTTCAACAATATCTTAACTTTATAAATGAGATCTCAAGTAACAAAAAACTACCATTTCTATTGGAAGGAAATGTACAATGGAAATCGGATAATAGTGAAGGAATTACAAGAGATGAAATCTGGTTAAAATCAAAATTATACAATCCCGTAGGAAAGCATATTCTAGAAAATCCAGTTACAAATTTCCTCCAAACCCATATGAACCACTATGAAATTGTAGGTACATTTGATATCAGTGTTGATTCTAGCGATTTAGAAAATGCAAAAAAAGAAATACTGAGAGTTTTAAATGAAATTACAATTTTGAAAAACTCTTTTTCTTTGCTGTATGGCGTTTCAATAGACTGGATTCCAGCAAGATATGCACAACTAGGCGTTGCTCATGTAACACCACCAATTTCAAAGCCAACTAATGACCAAGAAAAGAAATATAGGGTAATTAGATTACCAAAATCTCAGGAAAGCCAAATATCATCAATAATAGATGATAACCACATTTCCAATATTATTTTGTTTGCAAAAATCATTGGTGATATTGATGAGCCAATAAAGACGGTTTTAAAAACGTCTATGGATTGGCACTCTGACGGGAATAAGCTGCGTTCCGGTTTGAGTAGATTTGTCAGTTTCTGGGCTTCCATTGAATTATTGGGAGAGTTCTTTTATAAAAATCTTGACCCAAATCTTGTAGGAAAGAAGCAAAAAACAGAAAAGAAAAAACTGATTTTAGATATACTTGCGGGTGATATCGCAGGAGACAGTCAACTCATGCAGAAAATAAGTAACTGTAATTCTATTGTATCACCATCTATAAAGGAAAAATTATGTTCTGTTCTCAATATAGTATGCGGACGTGATGAATGGGAGAATATTTTATTTAAAGCAGATTGTGATGACAAAAGTCTATATCAAATAAGGAACGACATAGCTCATGGTTCCATATCTGAGCATCATTTTGAAAATGTTGCTTCATTAAAGAAAAAACTATTTGATATTAGTAAATTATCAAGGAATATTATTATGTCTACGATAAATAATTCTAAAAAACTGAAGATAACTAAATGATATAACATTTTCATTAAGTCGGAACACACGCGCTGCGCTCCTGTGTCCGCTTATGTATGCGTTATCGCGCCGAGCAAAGCTCGGCGTATCTTGCAGGGTGAAAGTCCCTGTCGGGAGGGGATCAGCAATGATTTCCTGTACCGGTGGAGACTTCGGGAAAACATCCCGGAGGGAAAAGCCGGTAAATTCGGCTAAAGCCGCAAAGAATAAGACAATGGCTACAATTACGGATAGCGGCTGCCAGGCATGTTGCCAACAAAGTAGGAACGGGGTTTCCCTCGTACATCTCTTACGAAAATTAGATGCTTTTGTGCGGCCAAGGCATTTCATGGTCTCTCTCTTTGAGATAACAAGTAATTATCCAGTTCTGCGCAACATCATCTTTGTAATGTTATCCATCAAAATGTGCGACTTTGTTTCTCAGCACAGATAGCAGTAATCATAAATTTTACAAATCGTGTGATATGATTTGGTAATCACGTAGTTTCAGGGGCCATGACTTTTTTGTGGATCCCTATTTGAAGGTAACGGATTCTATGTGGTTGTTGCTCACACAGATAAAATGATGGGGGAGTTTGACTTTCTTCTGCACCCATTTATCCTGTTTTTTGCAAATCTCAACGATATTGGCCTGGGTTAAGGGGATAAAATTATCTTTGGACTTTTTCTTGAACAGACCGAAAAATTTGCCAGTGATATCATAAAAGGAATTGGCAACTTGTTTTGTGATGATATTAATCGTCTGGACGTCTTCGTTCGTTTGCCTGACCATTGTTGATGCCCGTTTTTTTTCCATTTCATCACCGATTTCTTCAATATCATCGTAAAAATAAATAATATCGGAAAGCCTGATCTGGATGGAACCGAATTTTTTATACAAAGCCGTGGCATCAAGAAACAAACGGACATCACTCATGAAAATGGCGTTGTCGTAGCATTTCAAATTCGGGCTTTTCCAGAAAATATTGGAACTGTTCAAGAGATCCGTGGTTCGAAAGGTTTCATTGGGGACATCGACCATGCCTGAATATTTTTTACCAGGGGATGTCACAAATGCCAGTTTTCTTTGTTTTGCGTCCATATTTTTTTCCTTTATAGTAAGCTGTGTGTAGAGTGTGATGGGTTTGAACGAAACAGATAAAATGAAGTCATCTGAAATTGGCCCATTATAGTAATGTTCTCCATCTATCTGTAATCTGTGGTCACTTGCCATAATCTGAACTGAGCCACGATATTTTTTTGCCCCCAAAAAATTCACCTGAATGCAAATAGATAGCAGTAAGCAAACAAATTAAAGGTTGTGTCATAGGCTTTGGCTATCAATAAAATTTCAGTTCGTATTAAATTTGCAATACCTTACCAGATAGCCAGAAAATGATTATATGCTGTTATGATGAAAAATTTAAATCCAAAAGACAGTCGGTATAAATTGCCTACCTGAAACGCTATCATTGTCACCATCAGGATCAAGAAGATCGGTGACAATATTTATATTGAAACGTAGACTGCATTTCTCGGAGTTAACTGTCAACCATTCTGTCGCATTTGCAAATGTGACAAAATGGTTTGAAAGATCATTCGTGAATGGGAACTAATATAATGGAATAACTACCGCCTTGGTATTGTTCTTCCGTAATTTTTTCATATCAACGAAGTTGGCGTAATACCTGTTATTGTTATCTTTGGTTCTAGTGTGAACACCCACGGTAATGGTATCCGCAATGACTTTGGCTTCGTCCATGATTGCTTTGGGGACATACATCATGGAAACTTGGGTAGGAGCGGAGAACCAAATTTTCCCAACATAGCTGCCTGCGCTATACAGGTACAAATGAGCCCTAATGGAGATGTTAGAAGGACCAGCGTCATACATAGCAGGTTCGTAAGGTGCTTTCCATCCCCAGACAAAATTACCTAAGGCATCCTCATACCCCCAGTACGATTTGGCAGATATCTTAGGCAATTCCTTAAGACCGTTAAATGTCATGGTTTCGTCATACGGTGGAGATTCGTCTGTAAATGTTACCTTCAAGCGATAAGTACCGGCTGCGAGATCAGGGGTGTTAAAATTCACCTTGTAGTAATTCCCCTCGATAGCAACGTCATCATATACATATTCATCATTGTAGGCATCATAGTGTCCATTGAGCGTTTCATTGTATGAAAAAACAGGCGTCGGTATGGTAATCTCATCACCGTCTGGTTGCCACGAAGTTACATTCTGATATAAAGAAACACTGGCTACCGTATCAGTGGCTAAATACTCGCCGGTGACAGTATCGACAACTTCAAATCCCAAACGATTAAACGAATCGCCATTTTCATATGTTCGTTTCTGTAGATGCCAGAAACCCACCGTGCTTGCCGCCATGACCGAACTTGCAAAAATCACTGAAATAAAAAAAAGACTCGCCGCTACCAACAAGGTTTTTTTCATCATTCCCCCCCTTTTTTCTTAATGATAATTGATTTTACGAATCTGCATAACATTATCTTTGTATATTTATCCGGAGAATGTGCGATTTTGTATCTCAATACAGGTACA
>CAZMXO010000086.1:0-4655 GCA_964570265.1 uncultured bacterium | reverse complement strand
TTAAAACAAACGCAAAAGTTAGTAATGACTCCTCAGATGCAGCAGTCTCTGCATATGCTCCAAATGCCTCTTCTGGAATTAAAAGAAACTATAGAACAGGAGCTTGTAGAAAATCCCATGCTTGAGTCAGTGAAAGAGGAAGAGACCGTTAATGCAGAAGACATCGTTGAAAAAAATCTTGATGCAGACATGAAAGAGGAGCTGAAACAATTTGCTAAACTTGATAGAGATTGGCAAAAATCTTATAGCCAGGCCCATGAGAAGGAAGATGTAAGTGGAAAACAAAAAAAAAGGGACTATGCAGAAACTTTAATCACCTATAGTTCAGACTTGCGAGAACATCTATTCAATCAGCTGCATCTTGTTAAATTATCAGATGAGTATTATAAAATTGGAGAGATAATTATTAATGAAATAAATGACGATGGGTATCTGCAAAGTTCAGTGAATGATTTAGCATCTCTTACGAATGAATCGCCAAAAAGTGTTGAAAAGATTTTAGGGATAATACAGCAATTTGATCCTGCCGGAGTTGGAGCAAGGACAATTGATGAATGTTTGCTCATTCAGATAAAATCCATGGGCATGAAAAATGCTCATAATCAGCAAATGGTAAAATATTATCTGAAAGATATAGGCAAAAAAAATTATAAAAATATTGCCAAGTTGCTTAGAATTTCTGAAGATGATGTAACTAAAGAGGCTAAACTTATATCCTCTCTTGAGCCAAAACCCGGAAGACAGTATAACCCTGTTCTGACAAAATATATTATGTCTGATATTACTATTAGAAAGATAGCTGAGGATGACGAATACACAATTGTAATCAATAATGAAGAATTGCCGAAGATTAGGATAAATCCGTTGTATGAAAAGCTAATGAAATCCTGTGGGGAAGAAAAGGCTAAGAAGTTCCTGCTTGAGAAATTTAAATCAGCAATATGGTTTTTGAAAAGTATTAAGCAAAGACAGACGACAATATTTAAAGTGACAAAATATATTATCAAATACCAAAAGCAATTCTTGGAAAAGGGTTTATCTCATTTAAGACCCCTGATATTAAAGGAAGTAGCAGATGCTCTAGAAATGCACCAGTCTACTATAAGCAGAGTAATTTCAAATAAGTATATTCAAACTCCTCATGGACTTTTGCCCCTTAAATATTTCTTTAGCGGTGCAGTTTCAATGAGTAATAATTTTGCGTCATCAACATATATAAAGTCCAAGATACGTCATCTTATTGAGAACGAAGATCATGGGAAACCAATCAGTGATCAGAAAATCGCAGATAAACTTAAGTGTTCCGGCATAGATACTGCTCGCAGAACAGTTGCCAAATATAGAGAGTCTTTAAATATCCTGCCGTCCAGTCTCAGGAAATCCTAAAAATTCTGCTCATCTATCGGAACAGTTTTCCATTTATTTCAGATAAGTCAAGCCGCAGCATGGTTGCTGTCTGATGTCTATTTTTAGGCAATTTTTCAAGCATTTTCATAATAGTGCTTTCAATGCATGGATGTATCTTGCTATTGATTTGCTTTATCGATCTGGGCTTAAAATTTAGGTGCTTTGTCAGTATATCCGACTCTCTGACCCCCTTAAAAGGGACCTGCCCGGTTGCCATTTCATACATTGTAATTCCAAGGCTGTATACATCAGTCCTGTGGTCGATATCTTTTCCTTTGATCTGTTCAGGAGACATATAACTAGGAGCTCCCTGTCTATGAGCATATTCAGTCGGTCCATAGGAAGAGATTCCAAAATCACTTATTTTAGCTATAGTATCTGTAAGGATATTTTTAGGCTTTATATCCTTATGAATAATTCCCTTAGAGTGAATATATTCCAGTCCTTTTGCTATATTCATGCTAATATTTATAATAGTCTGGTTATCAAGCATATTTTTTTCGTTAAGAAGTTCCCTTAGCGTGTATCCCCCCTCTATGTACTCCATTGTTATAAAAGGATCGGCTGTATTCCTTTCCAGAGAAAAGACCCTCACAATGTTAGGATGATTCAATCTCATTACAAGTTCAGCTTCTGCGTAAAATCTTTTTACAGCTTCTTTATTTTTTGTCATGCTTCTGCGCATTAGTTTTACTGCAACTAGTTTATTGTCATAAATACGCCTTGCTTGAAATACATCACTCATGCCTCCTGAAGCAATCTTTTCAATGACTTCGTATCCAGCAAGTTTCATACCGACCCTCCCTCCTAATGCTTTACTTAAAATAAAATTTTATATATTATACACAATTAAATCAAGTTGCAAAATTTATTTAACATGGTGGAAATCAGCTAGGAAAGGAGAAACAGATGAAGGTACTGGTCGTCAATTGTGGAAGTTCTTCAATAAAGTACAGTCTTTTTGATATGAGTAACGAGCAGGAACTTGCAAGAGGACTTGTTGAGAAAATAGGAGAGGAAGAATCTGTTTTTACCCAAAAATCAAAAAAAAACAATATTAAGCTGACTCAAAAAGTCAATGACCATAAGGAAGCTTTCGTCCTGTTTACAAAGCATTTGCTTGATGTCAAGACAGGTGTTTTGGCGGACATTGATGAGATTAAGGCAGTCGGACACAGAGTTGTTCACGGAGGAGAGAAATTCTATGGATCTGCGCTGATAGATGAAAAAATTATTAAAATTATAGAAAAATATTCTTCCTTGGCTCCTCTTCATAACCCGCCTAATCTTGTAGGCATAAGAGAAGCAATGAATTATTTCCCGAATAGCAAACATATAGCTGTGTTTGACACATCATTTCATCACACAATGCCTCAGGTTGCCTATATGTACGCACTTCCATACTATTGGTATGAAAAATACGGCATCAGAAGATATGGATTTCACGGTACATCCCATAAATATGTAACCATCAGAGCTTCAGAATTACTCGACAAACCGCTTAATAAAATAAATTTAATAACCTGCCACCTGGGGAATGGATGCAGTATGGCAGCAATAAAGAACGGCAAATCAGTTGATACAAGCATGGGGCTTACGCCTCTTGAAGGGCTTATCATGGGTACGCGCTGTGGAGATATAGACACTGCTATACTTTTCTTTCTTGCAGAAAAAGAAAATGTAGAGCTTAAAGAGATGGATAAACTGCTAAATAAGAAGAGCGGGCTCCTGGGAGTATCAGAGCTTAGCAATGATGTGCGAACACTGCTTGAAAGCGTAGATAAAGGCAATAAAAAAGCCCGTCTTGCACTTGACATGTTTGCATACAGGATAAAAAAATACATTGGCGCATATACAGCTGTTCTTAACGGAGTAGATGCCATAGTTCTTACGGGGGGTATCGGAGATAAGGCGAAATCGGTTAGAAAAAACATATGTCAGAATCTTGAATACCTTGGAATTGAGCTTGATGAGTCTAAAAATAACAACTGCTTTGAACAAGAAGCAGTTATTAGTAAAGATTCTTCCAGAATCAAACTTCTTGTTATACCTACTAATGAAGAAGTTATGATTGCGAGAGACAGCATAAAAATAGCAATGCCCCTTAATAATAAACAAGGAGATTAGCAATATGAAACTCTGTATTTTTGAAGACAACACATTTGAGAATTTTTATCCGATAACATTAACGAGGCCAAGCTTTGACTTAAGGTGTGGGCACACTCTTTTGTATGAGAAAATATTGAGAGCTTTTCCTGACATGGAAATATGTTTCTTTCTCAGGGATTGGATCGCACCGACATTCAGAAAAAGAGTTGAAGGGAAGTCTGTAAATGACTTATCTGCGCTAAACGATGACGTATTAATAATTAATGGCCGCACTCTTTTCATAGATGCAGATATCCAGGCTGAGGGAGATGAAGAGATAGGTATTATGGATGATACACTTGTTTATGCAAGAGTAAAGAAGCAGACTTTAGATAAATGCGGAGCGGATTCATTTGAAGCTGTTTTGAAAAACATAAAACAGGCTCTTCCTAAAAAAGAAGTGTCTGTTATTTTGATTAATTATTTGTGGGAAGCAATTCATAATAACAGCAAGGCCATTGAGGATGATTTTAATAAACTTCCTCAAAGGGGGATATTTGGCAGCATGGCAGAAGGAGCAATTATTTATGGAGATAGAAATAAGGTTCATATTGGTAAAGGTGCGGAGATTCAGCCTCATACTATAATAGAAACTGCAGGAGGTCCCGTAATAATAGATGAAGATGTTACAGTAACCCCTTTTACAAGAATTGAAGGACCGTGTTCAATAGGAAAGGGCTCAGCACTTTTTAGGGCAAATTTAAGGGAAGGTTCCTCAATAGGACCTGTTTGCAGAGTTGGCGGAGAGGTTGAAGAGAGCATAATTCATGGCTACAGCAACAAATATCATGACGGATTTCTTGGTCATGCATATATTGGAGAATGGGTTAATCTTGGCGCATTAACAACAAACAGCGACTTGAAAAATGATTATAGCTCAGTGAAGGTTTACATAAAAGGACATATTTTTGATACAAACGACACTAAGGTTGGATGTTTTATTGGAGATTATACTAAAACAAGTATAGGAACGCTGTTAAACACAGGAACATCTATCGGTGTTTTATGTATACTTGTTGCAAGCGGCGGATTGATGCCAAAATATATTCCTTCTCTTGCATGGTACTATAAAGGGAAAATTGCCAAAGGTTACGGTCTGG
>CAZMXO010000085.1:0-4656 GCA_964570265.1 uncultured bacterium | reverse complement strand
CCTTTCTACAACATTGCCAGAATGATAGATCTTATGACATTCTCAATTAAATTGATGCTCATAGCCATCGTATTGATCAGCATCATGAATGTTATGATTATGGCGGTATATGAGAGGATAAGAGAAATCGGCACTATTGCTGCAATAGGTACATTGCCAAAGAAAATACTTTCCATGTTTCTTATTGAGGGATTTTCTTTAGGGGTACTAGGAGCGCTGATCGGTAATATTATTGGCATATCTATTGTTTATGTTCTTAATATTTCCAAGCTTACCTTTGATTTTGGAAGACAGACAGGACTTATTCTTGAACCAACAGTGAATCTTTCGGATATTATTACCATATCAACAATAGTAATAATAGTGTCTGTACTGGCAAGCCTTCAGCCTGCTTTCAAGGCTTCGCGTATGGAACCAATTAAAGCCTTAAGACATGTATAGGTATAGGAGGAATTCTATGATTAAAATTTTATTTATAGTTATGTCATTGATGTTAACAGTTACTGCTTATGCAATAGATGGAAATAAGCTTCTGGAAGAAATTGACAGGAACCTTAATCCTGAATCTTACGAATCCTACAAAAAACTGATCAATATTGATCCAGATGGAAGCAAGAAAGAGTTTGTGCTTTTTACAATAAAAAAAGGAAAAGACAAAGTGGCGGGCATGTTTATTTCCCCTGCCAGTGAAAATGGAAGAAGTACATTGAGGCTTGATGAAAATATGTGGCTTTATATCCCCAATGTTGGAAAACCTATTCGTATAACAAGTCTCCAATCGGTGATAGGTGGGGTATTTAATAACTCAGATATATTACGACTTGATTATGCTTCGGAATACAATGTGGAGCAAGTTGAGAAAAATGGTGATGAATATCTACTGTATCTCAAGGCAAAAACAAAATACGTTGCCTATGATAAACTGAAGATGTGGGTAAATAAGAACAATATGCTACCTTCAAAGATAGAAAGCCTTACAGAGGATTCTATGTTAATTAAAACTCTTTATTTCAAAGAGATTAAAGATTTTGGGGACGGTATAGTTAGACCATCTGTTATAGAAACAGATAGTCCTCTTTATAAAGATTATAAGTCGGTTATGATTTTTGCAGAGATTAAAAAGAGAGAATTTAAGGATGAAGTATTTACCTTAACATTTATGCCAAATATGGATTCACTAAGATAAATGAGGTTCTTATTCCTGTTAGTTTCCATGATTGTGCTTTTTTCACAATTAATTTTTTCCGAATCTGAATATTCTTTTGATTTGGATGAAATAGAGAAAAAACCATACAGCTTTGGTGGTTACCTTGAGACTCGCCCAGTTTTTGACAGGGATGAAGAATATAATGCTAAACTTCAACTTGATGGGAGCTATGAAAAGGAAATTGCGAAGATTTACACTAAAATAAATTTTGATATGCAAGAGTCCCATCTCGGATGGTCTGATACAACGAGTATCTTGGAAGGATACCTTTCTCTTAAACCATCTTCTTCTTTAAACATTAATATCGGAAAAAAAGCGCTGAAATGGGGCAAAGGATATGCATGGACACCGGTTGCATTCTTCGACAGAACAAAGAATCCTGATGATCCGGATCTTGCACTTGAGGGTTTCATCGGTCTGTCCGCAGACTACACTAAAAGTTATTCAGGGGCGTTAAAAACCATATCTTTTACCCCAGTGTTACTTCCTGTTTATGATAACATAAATGATGAGTTCGGGGAGACTGATAAACTAAATTTTGGCGGGAAGCTCTATCTTCTTTTGTATGATACTGATATTGATTTTATCATGCTTGCAGACGGCAGCAAAACTTCAAGATATGGGTTTGATTTTTCGAGAAATATTACTTCGAATTTTGAGATACATGGGGAATTTGCCTTTGTCAATGAGTATGATGCAAAGAGTTATCTCTTTGGAATCAGATATCTAACTAAACTGGATACAACATTTATCGTTGAATCCTACCATAACGACACAAGATTTACCGACGGAGAAATGAATCCGACGAGGGATTATCTTTATGCACGCATTAGTCAGAAGGAGCCCTTTGACATTCTCTATTTCACTCCTTCTATTACAGGAATAGTCAATACAAACGACAAAAGTTTTTCACTTTCGCCGGAATTGCTCTATACTGGTATCACAAATTTGGAACTGCGATTGAAAACCACTTTTTTTTCAGGACAAAGCAATAGTGAGTATGGAGAAAAATATAATGATTATAAGATTGAATTAATGGCAAGATATTATTTTTAACCTTGACAGGAGAAGAAATTGGCAAAAAGTAAGAATTCTACAATGTTGCACGGAAGAAACTCTGTTTTTGAAAAATTAAAAACAAATCCTCACACCATAAAAAAAATCTTTCTGCAGGATAATTTCAATGTGCCTCATATAGAAAAATTAATAAAAGAAAATTCTATTCCAATTGAACGATTGCCCCATCAGCAACTTGAGAGAATCAAACATACTAAAGATCTTCAGGGCATAGTTGCCAGTGTGGATAACTTCGAATATGTGCCTTTTGATGATTTGTTGAATTCCTCTAAAGACAAGCAATTAACGCTTCTGTTTCTCGACAGGATAAATGACCCTCACAATTTAGGAGTCATTATTCGCACCGCCGCATGTTTTGGCAGGCTTGCTATTATTATTCCGAAGTTTGAAGCTTGCGAAGTGAATGAGACAGTTCAACATGTTGCTTCAGGAGGAGAGAATTATGTGCCGATATCCATAGTAACAAACCTTTCCGATGCCATAATGGACGCAAAGAATTGTGGATACTGGATAATGGGAACTGTTGTTGCTGATGATTCTAAGGACATAAATAAAGTTGACTTCCCTTTTCCTCTGGGCATCGTATTAGGGTCTGAAGGAAAAGGTATTCGCCATGGACTGCAAAAGTATCTTGATGTAAGGGTTCGGATTCCTATGACCGGCGCTAAACTTTCATTCAATGTCAATATAGCCTGCGCTATTCTTTGCCACGAGATATCAAAACAGAGACCCTGTTTTTAATTGACTTGAGAGTTTTACATGATATTATATCAATGTATTATCGTTAATTAAATGTAACTGTAGGGATACATATGGCAAACAAAAAAACATTTAGCTCTCTTAGCCCGACAGAGACAGAACTTATAGCTCGACTTGTGTATGAAAAAAAAGATATCGTAACAGCAAAAGAGTTAGATGCCTTTTTACCTGCCGGTTTTTCTTACAGAAGACAGCTTGTATTCAAACTCAAAAAGAAGAATATTTTAATTCCTATTAAAAGTGGTATATATATTTTTGTCCCACTAGAATCTGTTCCCACGGGACGACGCGTTAGTGAGTTTATTATTCCGTCAATTTATTTCCCTGATGGGAATTACTATATTGGATACTCGACAATGTTCAATTATTACAATTTTACAGATCAGCAGTTTCAAAAAGTGTATGTTATCAATACGCGTTTGAGCAAAGAAAAGAAAATAGCTGGCATTCTATTCAGATTTATAAATGTATCCGAGGCACAAATGTATGGAATTGAAAAAAAACTTGTGCGAGGCGTCGATGTATATATGAGTTCAAAAGAAAAAACACTTGTTGACCTTATTTATTTTAATAAACCGGTAGGCGGATTATTTCCTGCCGGAGAAATAGTAAAACGATTTGTAACAGAAAAAAGGTGTGATATAAAAACACTTATTGATTATGCGACACGGTTTCCAAATATAAAAACACGTAAATATATGGGGTATATACTAGAAACATGTGAAATCAATGACGTAATGTTGAAGCCGCTTGCAAAAAGTGTTAAAGAAACGTCGATTGCTTCATTATCAAAATCAAGGAAAGGCACATTAAATAAAAAATGGAGAATTATTATCAATGATACACGAAGATAAAGAACAATTTTTTACCCTCGTTGATCGCATTGCGTCGTTAACAGGTTTTTACGCCCCTCTTGTGGAGAAAGATTATTATTTAACATTACTACTTTCACGTGTACATGAACTATCAGAAAACCTTGTTTTCAAAGGAGGTACCTGTCTGAATAAAATATACTACTCGTACTATCGTTTAAGTGAAGATATTGATTTTAGTATGATATTACCCCAATATAAAGCTACGCGAAGCGAGAGACGTGAATGTATCCAACCAGTTAAGGATAGTATTGAGAGTTTTGTTAATCAATTTGGCATGAGGGTTGACGATACTGCTGGCAATCCCGGGCGAAATGAATCAAAACAATATGTGTATTATTTTATATATAATTCCGTTACAACGCTTTCAGAACAAACTGTTAAATTTGAGATTGGGCTCAGATTTAATCCGTTCGACATGATAAAAAAACGTTCAGTACAGCACGTCTTTCTGCATCCATTTACAGGTGATCCACTTTTTGATGGTGGTAAAATTAACTGCCTATCTTTGAATGAACTTATAGCGGAGAAGCTGCGCGCAAGTGCTTTACGAAGAGAGATCGCTCCTCGTGATTTCTATGATATTGACTTTATTTTGCGCAATGGGTTTGACTTAACAAATAAAAAAGTCGTAGAATTGTTTAAAAAGAAGATTGAGGAAGATGGCGGAGATACTAACCTTAAAAAATACAGAGTTAATCTCGGTCGCTTGGACACTGAAATCAAAGATATGCGTTCACG
>CAZMXO010000084.1:0-4921 GCA_964570265.1 uncultured bacterium | reverse complement strand
TAGCTTTTCTTATCATTATTTCTCTTTGCTATCCCCTCTAAAATTATAATAATTGCGAATATACACATAGCCTGAATAAATATTGCAATTGACACCCACATACTAACAAAACAAAGCAGTAAAGCATTAATCCCTACGCAGAAAGTAACCAGATAAATGAACCACACTGCTTGTTTCTGTGTCATCCCTAACTTAACAAGTCTGTGTGAAAAATGATTCATGTCTCCTTGCGAAATAGCTTTTTTATTTTTGATCCTTACAGCTAATACTGAAACCGTATCAAAGATCGGCACTCCAAGTATTAAAATAGGCATAATTACTGGAAAGAATGTAGGACTGCTCTTTGTATAATAGGAACTTACAACCGTTAATACAGCTAGCATGTAGCCTATAAACATACTACCTGCATCGCCCATAAATATCTTGGCAGGATATTTATTATAACGCAAAAAACCTAGTATGCTTCCAGCAAAGACCAAAAGTATTGTTGCTGTAAAAATCTGACCTTGTAATGCTGTTATCAAGAAAAATATCATAGATGCAATAAATGCCACGCCTGCTGAAAGTCCATCCATATTGTCCAACAAGTTAAATGCATTTGTAATACCAACTATCCATACAAGCGTAATAATACTGCTAATGAAATTATTCTCTATAAAAAGCGTTATTCTTATACCAAAACTAATAAGCAATAATGTGACCATTATCTGCGCCATTAGTTTTGTCTTTGCAGATAACTTGTGAATGTCGTCCAAAAGCCCTAACCCAAGTATAAGCAACCCACAAAACAAAATAACAACCAGTTTGGGTAATACAGCCTTTATTAAAACGATTTCATTAAGTAAAAAACTAGGTATTAAATAATTCAGAGAAGTAATCTCTGAACAACAGAAGAGTATCAATAAATTGATAAATATTATTGCCATAAAGGCTATACAGATTGCTACTCCGCCGAGTAATGGTTTAGATTTTAGATGTATCCTCCTATCATCAGGCTTATCAAGTATGCTATGTTTTATTGCAAATCTCCGAGTAATAGGCACGAGAATAAGACTCAAAAGGAAGGATAGTGCAAAACAGCAAAGATAGATTATATACCACATTATCAATTAATTTTTAGTTTGATTAGATTATCGTATATTTCTTTTATTTTATCAATCATTGTTTCTACACGAAATGCCGGATCAACAAGTTTTCTGCCATTTATGCCAATTTTCTCTGCTTTTTCCGTATTGTTCAGCAAATCTATTACTCTCTCTGATATTCCCTTACTATCTTTAGGATCAACAAGATAACCTGTGTAGCCCTTACGCACTAATTCCTCTGCTCCATCAATATCAAAGCTCACTACGGGTTTGGACATCGCCATTGCCTGTGGGATAACTCTTGCTAACCCTTCCCTTAATGAAGTATGCACAACGACATCCATTGCAGCAATAAACTTTGGTACGTCATCCTGAGGGACAAGTCCGACAAAAATAAATCTATCCTTTAATCCCATTTGCTTAACCCTGCGCTCTAGTTCTTCTCTTAAAATTCCGTCTCCTACAATTAAAAAATATACATTCTGCACACATTCCGAAATATACTTCGCTGCATTGATAAAATATTCGTAACCTTTTAATGGGAAAAGCCTTGCCACCTTACCGACAACCTTAGCGTCAGTAGGCAGACCGACGTTTCTTTTTGCCTGATGACAACTTGTTCTCTCATTAATAAATTTATCTAAATCCATGCCGCTATAGACTGTTACATATCCATAAACAGGTTTTATACCTACAGCTCGCGCTTTATGAGCCATATTATCACAGACCGTAGTTATCTTATCTGTGAATTTCCCGGCTAATCTCTCAAGGCGAATATAAAGAAAGTTTAAAAACCTGTTCTGATACGGATAAAACGGCAAACCATGTATTGTGTGTATAATTACACCACACCCTGCCAATTTTGCTGCAAGTCTTCCAATGATACCTGCTTTTGAAGAATGCGTATGTACTATATCAAAATCATTTTTCTTTATTAGTTTATACAGAGATAAAAAAGCGCACATGTCTCTGAAGGGATTTATATTTCTTGTCAATCCGTTAATGGTTACTAAATTTACTCCAAATCCTTTTGCCTTGCTAACGAGGCTTCCTTCAGGCCCTGTGGTAGGACCTGAAGCGAGTGTAACGTCATAGTCAGGATACTTCATCAACCCTTTTACCGTATACAGTGTATTTTCCTGCGCTCCACCCAAAATCAGACGAGTAATTATGTGAAGAACCTTTACTTTTTCCATAACAATCTATCCATTCCCATAGAACCCAGCACAATAACAGCAGGCATGATGGGAAGCCTGAATCTCATTGTGCCGTAAAATACCATGCAAAAAATGCAGGTATATAATATAAGACAATACAAAGGCAAAAAAGATTTCCAGTCCTTAATGCTCAAAAACAGACCTAAAATAAAAAATGAAAGGATCAATCCATAAGAAAATATGCTTATTAATTTATATTTTATGTTGGCGAAGCCGGATGTCCAATAAGGGAAAATCCTCCACAGTCTCCCAACTTTTTTTATACTCATTTTAAGAAAAGTTACAGGATTGTGTCCTATAAATTCCAATCCTTTCTTAAACATGTATTGCGATGCTTCAACTTCCCCCATACTTCCTGTCTCTTCCGGTTCTATAAAATCAACACCTCTAATACACCCGCCAGTCTTGTTCATCGGGTTATTCCCACTGTAAAAAACCCGCCCTGCTTCAGTGGTAACGGGAACAAATTTCTCAAAAACGATATAGTTTCTTATAGTCCATGGCAATATTACTAAAAACATGACTGCTAAAATTATCGCACTACCTTTAAGTCTGCGTCCGGGTACAAAAAAATAACACATTACAAAAAACAGTCCAAATCCCAGTGCAATAGGTCTTGTAAGCGCTGAAAGTCCTAAAAACATACCTGCTAACAATGAGTCTCGATAGAAACCTGTTTTTACAAATCTGATTAAATATAATAGGGATAAACAAAAGAGAAAAACGAACAAAGTTTCTGTAAGAACATACGCGCTATAGAAAACGTAAAAAGGATACAGTATAGAAATGTACGCTGAAATTCTCCCGACTCTTTCATTGGCAATTTCTTTCCCAATAAGATAGGTAATAACTGGAACTAGAGAGCTTATACAAACTTGAAAAATTCTTGCCGGCCAGTAACTTGTTCCAAATAATCTAAAAATTCCGGCAAGAATAAACGGTAAAAGGGGAGCTCTGCTTGCCAAAATGGTTGAATTAGGCAGCATGTTAAATCCATTACCTGAGGCAATGTTTTTTGCAATAAGAATATATTGAGCCGCATCTCCAAAAAGAGATTGTTCAATGTGCATTATGTTCTGTTTAAAAAAATACAGATATATGAATCTGACAACAAGGGAAAATGAGAAAATATAAAGTATAAAAATATGTCTATGTTTTTTATCCGGCATTATCTATTTTAATATTATTTAATATTTAGTATACTCAAACCATTGTTTAGCTGCAAATCTTATTATGCTATCTTGAAAATTTTCAAGATGAGGAAAAAGTGCGGGGATACAAAATGGCAGAATCCAAAAAGTCAGAAATAAGTAGAATTTTCATCGTAGCATTATCTTGCTTAATGCTTATTTCTGCATATGTATATACGAGAGGGATAGGATTTGGACTTCCCTCTCAAGCCCTTAATAATCTATATTTTACAAATAAAGATAGCATTCAAACTACAATGTCAAAGATTAAGAGCTATCCCATAGAAGAAACATGTAAGGGTATGAGAGTGTATTTAGCCTATCATCCTGAAGCAGCAGAAAAAAAATTACCTAGAAATCTATATAATCCTATAAGAACTTACCATCCTGACGAATACTATGTTATTAAGAGCCTGTCTATAATGAATCCTAAAAAATTAGATTTTAATCCTAATCAGTTCGTAGTTGGTGGAGTCTATCTGTACTTGATAGGATTTTTACTTTTTTTATTTTCTAAACTTAATTTAATTGCTGTTACTTCTGATCTGGCTTTCTATTTTTTCCACCCCGAAGAGATTGCTAAGTTCTATTTAGCTGGAAGATTCGTAACAGCGTTATATGGAACTGGTATTATTGTTTTAAGCTGCTTTATATTTAAAAAAGTTTTCAAAAATAATATCGGCTCATTTATAAGCAGTCTCTTAATTTTATTCACGCCTCTAATGTTATTAAATGCCCATTATATGTATGCTGATCTTCCCGGTTTATTCTGGATAATGGCATGTCTGTTTGTTACAATTAAACTTATTGAAAGATTTTCCTTTAAAAAACTTTTCTTGGCAGGTCTATTTTCTGCTCTTGCCTGTGGAACAAAGCTAAACTTTGGAACAGCATTGATAATACCTGTAATCGGTATTTTCCTAAATTATAAAGATTTAAGACAGCTATATAAAGAATTAGTCTTAACCGTTGCAACGTTCTCGTTTTTCTTTTTTATAACAAATCCTTATTTTTTCACAACTCTTCCCAATCCTCTGATTGCCTTGAGCGAGCATACAGGATTGTCTTTTAGCTGGAGATTCTATATTTCCAGTTTAAAATACGGGCTAGGTACGCCTCTTTTTGTTTTTACTTTAATTGGCATTCTAATAAAATTGTGGCTCTTTAGAAAAAATAAACTTTTTGAAAAGAAAATAACGTTGCTCTTATTGTTCTGGATACTTTTTTTCTTTGTTTTTATGTCTTTATTTTCTAAAACATTTTTCAGATATATTATTCCCATTGTTCCTCCGCTCATTATTATTGGATGCAGTGGATGGTTTGAATTATTAAATAAGCTGAAATCCTTAAAAAAATATATTAGTTATTCTATAATCATCTTTGTTCTGTTATTTACATTCTGTTATGGAATGAGTTATGAAAAACTTTT
>CAZMXO010000083.1:0-4931 GCA_964570265.1 uncultured bacterium | reverse complement strand
TGACGGCAACAATTGATCCAAAAGCAGATATTGGATCTCCCATCCATGCTTTTTCAACAGCTTCTCTTAATGTCTTTCCTGTCGCATATCCACATGGATTTGTATGTTTTACTACAACTGCTCCGATCTGGTCTGCAATCTCTTTTGCTGCCTCAAGAGCGCCGTTTGCATCTACATAATTGTTATATGACATCTCTTTGCCGTGCAAAATTTTTGCTGTGGCTAGGTTCGATTCTGCGCAACCTTCATCTATATAAAAAGTAGCCGATTGATGTGAATTTTCACCATATCTTAAAGATACTCCTTGAGTAAATTTAAGTCTTAATACTTTTTCTTTAGACAAGTTTTCGCTGAGATATTTATCTATTGCGCTATCATAATCTGCAGTGTGCCTAAACACTTTTACAGCAAGTTTTTGTTTTGTCTCAAGAGATATTTCCCCCGAGTTTTTAAGCTCATCAATAACGAGGACATAATCATCCGGGTCAGTTACAACAACAACATCCTTGTGGTTTTTTGCTGCGCTACGAAGCATTGTTGGACCTCCGATGTCAATATTTTCTATCGCTTCTTCAAGACTGACATTTTCCTTAGTTATGGTCTTTTGAAACGGATATAGATTCACTACGACAATATCAATCAGCGGAACAGAATATTCTTCAACCTGTCTCATATGATTCTTGTTACTCCTGACTGCGAGAAGCCCTCCATGAATTTTGGGATGAAGCGTCTTCACTCTTCCGTCAAGCATCTCAGGAGAACCGGTAAATTCAGACACCCCTTTTACAGATACACCTGCTTCTTCAAGCGCCTTTTTTGTGCCTCCCGTTGAGAGGATTTCTATCCCCATCTTATCCAATTGTTTGGCAAAATCCACAATTCCTGTTTTATCGGATACACTTATCAGCGCTCTTTTAATCTTATGCATAATATCTCCCTGTTGATTCATTAAGTTATAGCATACGAGCATATTTTTTATCAATTAAAAATTGTATTTTTTATTTTCATTTAAATATATACCCTGTTCGTTTTGCCCAAAACAAAAGATCAAGTTCATCCATTGGAATATCTATTTCTTCAGAAAATCTCCGAATTTTATTTTCGATATCTATATATACTTTCCTGCTTATGGTCTTTGGAGATTCTTTTATAATTTTATATTTTACAAGATTACGCAGTATATGCCTATCAAGTATAGCCAAATCTTTACCAAGTCCGATATTCCGTAAAAAATGGCTCGCCTCTTTATATCCGATACCCTTGATGTTTTTAACAAACCATTCTCTTGTGCTGAAAATATCTTTTTTATATATTCTGGACTTTATATCGATGCCTTTGCTGTTAGTAAGAATGTTTCGTGCCTTGACTAAGTATGCTGCTTTATTGTTGTGAAACCTCACGCCGCTTATATTGTGGCTTATTTTTTGAGCTGCTGCATCAAAAAGAAGTCCTTTGCTTTTAAGATTTTTAACTGCCGTGTCGCATGAAAGAGCTTTTGACTGAGGAGTGAATATACAGAATGCAAGTTCAGCAAATATATCACTGTTAGTCATATGATATATTTTGGCAAACTCTTTTAAGCGTTTTTTTATTGCAGGTCTGCGCTTTTGATATTCAAGCAACAAATCTTCCATGCTCTGACTTCTCGCGCCTTTAATACTTATGGCAATCTTTTTAAACGGTTATCGCATAATTTGTTTCTGAGCATACAATCTGAAAGCTGAATATCTCCTTGAAAAATTGCTATAATATCAGTTATAAACTTGTCAAGAAAAATAAATAAAATTATTAATGCCATGGAATTTTCTCAATTATCTCTTTAAAACATACGCTTATTTTATAACAGAAACAACAAAATTTTTATTAACCAAGGTATCATATCATCTTTACTATAATTGCTTATATCCTTTCTTATGTTGTTGCTTTTTCTCATTACTGTAAAAAACTACAGGATAAGTCATAAATCTTTTTGGGCATTTCTTAACAAAGTCCGGATTACAAAGATATAATAATTACACATCATGTGTTACACATTATGTATAATAAAAAGGGGAGAAAAAGAAAATGCAAACTAAAAAATAGACCAGTGAAAGTGAGTAGGAAGTTTTTCAGTCAACCACTAATAAACAAAAGGGGGGGAATCATGGATGATAAACAGATTGAAGAATGATTAGTCGAACTTGAACCTGTATTGAGAAGCATTGCGGCTAAATTAACAAAGGATGAACAATTAAGAGAAAATGCTTTTCAGGACGAGTATCTTGCAATATGGAGCAAGCTGGAAAAAGGCGGCGATTATAACGACGCATACCTAAGACAGCACGCAAAACACCGTATGTTTAATTGTTTAATAGCTGGGAAAAGCATAGATAATAGAACCCCATTCTGTTTGGTGCGTCAAGCCGATATCATCGTTTTGGTGTTACGGATAAAATGCTTGATATGTATCTAAAAACATCGACCTTCCTTTTGTTAGATCGCAAAATTCTATTTATATAATTAAAAGCGAAGTTGGCGAACGCGATCTAGGTAATATTTATAGTTCTCAAGTGGTGTGCCAGGTGTAATCAAATGATCAGGCATGAGAATAAAACCACCTTTTTTCATTAAGCTAATGTGCGATTCAAGTTCTGCATCAATAGCAGCAAAATCTTTTTCAAGGACAAGCTTATCAAAGCCTCCAATCATGCGAATCTCTTTGCCAAAGCGCTTGCGCATATGCTCAGGCGTAGCTTTCCATGTGCCCGGTTCAATAGGAAAGAAAACATTAACTCCAGCGACCATCCAAGCAGGGATCAACGGCTCTACCATTCCATCGGAATCAAGTCCTAATAAATGAACCCCATAGGATTCCAGTTTATCACGCATTTTGCGATATCCCTGCGCAACGCATTGATTGAAGATTAATGGACTTACTAAAGGACCGGTTTTCCCACAAATATCTTCCCATCCAAATCCCATGTCTGGCACAACGCCTTGAGCTTTTGCTATTGGCAGTATTTCATCAAGACTCCAGCACGTCAAGTCAGCAAGTGTATTCACCATATCTGTATAGACTTCCGGATTGTCATACATGAGATAGCTCATATTCTCAACACCCATCCAATTGCGAATCCACCCCATCATCGATGCAACATCAATCGCAATTGGAAGACCTGAGTTATCAGCATCGCGTATCCTTTGTTCTATATCATCTGGAATCCGAGCTGGGTCTGGTTGCAATCGTTTCTTGAACTGAGGCCAATCCTTTGCTGTCTTTAAAGTAAAGTCTATGAAACGCGGGATACAACTTTTCTTCTTCCAATCTTGGCAAATAACTCCCGCACTATCACTGAAAATTCGATATTCTTCAGTTTCTTCTATTGTTTTTTTTTCAAATCTAGGAAATATACTTAGATTGGCTCCAAAAGATGTCCATTGTGGTACAGCTCCGAAATAGTCATGTGCGTTACAATCCTTTGGGTAACCTTCTTCATACCATCTTTTATGTGTTTCATCCCACCCACACCAATGAATTACTGGCATACGATCAAACTGACCATAATTCATTATTTTCTGAAATAACTTACGATAATTCATTGATCATTCTTTTTCTACAAATGTAGTTAAAATTAAACACTTAAAAATGTTCTATTTTGTTAAGATTTTTATTGTGATTCTCAATATATCTCATAGGTGTTAAATAATCAAGCATTTTGTCAACCACATTTAGAAATGTCCGCATTTAAAACCATTGTCCAAACCCTTTTTGCGGGCACCGGAAGTGCCTGAGAGAAATCAAATACTTAAACTGTTCCGGATGATTGACACAAGTAATGACAGAGGGAAAAGAGATTTCGCCATATTACAGCTCTTTGTCCAATGCGGATTAAGACTGTTTGAGGTGATGAACATCGATGTAGTTGCCTGGCAACATATCAATTTACAGGGAGGGTATGATTTTTCTGAAAAAACCCTACAAGTCAGGATATTTTACTGAAATCCTATGAAGAATTTACCCTAAATGTTTAATTCTTACCCCGTATTGCTTCACTCTGCAAATTCTATCTTAACCCCTTTTCCTATTTCTTTTCCAACTGAATATTTCTCCTTGGAGGCTAACCAGAAGATGCTGTTGATGAATATTTTTAGCTCAGCCCCAGTGGGAACAACTTCACCATCATCTTTATCATACCCATTTAATAATCCATTGGCCACATATCTGCCCTTACCTATCTCAGCCGCAACAATGACTGGCTTGCCTGTTTCCACATTCCCTTTATTCAGAATAATCGCCTCCCGGGCAATCACTCTCGCCTTATCAGTAATCTCCATTACTATCTGGTCATAAAAAGTATGTTCGACAATATCCTTTACTTTTATCCCTTGAGTTATTGGGTGGGCACTAACAACAACACACTTCTTTCCATAGCCGGTCCCTCTATCATAAGGGTTGCCAATACCTTTGGCTACTTCAGGAAAGATACCGATAGTCCTGCGGTAACCAACGGCATCATGAGTAACCATAAGACCACCACCTTTCTGAACCCACCCCCGGACTATCTCCACACTCTTATGCGGCCAATACTCTGCATTTGCCTGAGCAACGACAAGAACATTAATTTTGGATAAGGTAGAAGATGTTAGATCTTCGTCTTCTATATAGTCTACCGCTATTCCCTGTGCGGTTTTCAATGTCTGGAATATTCCATCACATGTATCTGGCGCATAGACCCCTACATTGATATCAACTCCATAAACCGTACTTGCTATCAGCAAAAATGCGCTTACTACCCCTACTAAACATATCTTTTTCATAAATCTACCTCCTCTATTTTAGGTTTTTTGTTCAGGATCTTCTTTCCTCTGAATATCAATGGTTGCGGTAATGACACCTGCCTGCCGTATCAAGCAAAGTCCCTATGTATTCAAGATAAGATTTCTCATCCGCT
>CAZMXO010000082.1:0-4964 GCA_964570265.1 uncultured bacterium | reverse complement strand
TTCTTGCTCCAAACATTGCTCGCTAGCTCGCAATGTTTGGATGTCTTCTATCATGCCACGAGTGTTATCTATGTTTCTCAGCCTTCGCATTAATATTGATCCTGATAAAAAAGAAATTTATATTGATGCTTATATAATAAAGAAAAATCCTTTCTCAAAAGTAAGAACGCATTCTGACTTTCCACTCTTATTTGATACTAAAACTCTTAAACAAGGGAATTATAATTTTTTAGTCTGGGACGGAAATGCGTATATTAGTATAGGTAATGTTTCAGTAGCTCATGATGTACAAGGATTGGAATGATAAGATTGTTATTTTTGAAAAAATTGAGGATCTTTTCCAAGGGGAAACTTTAAACCATAGAGAAATAACAAACAGACCAAAGAGAGCCAATGATAAAAAACCCCTATATGAATTCAAAATAAGAAAAGTTTACATACCTCCAAAAGATCATCCATGGAGAAGATACAAGACAAGGAGTTATCCACAATATGCACAGAATTAACAAAAAGAAAAAGTTTGATCAAAAAGAAAAATTTACTACTACTAATCTTAACAAAATAGGACATTTCTAAATGTGCTTGACAAATATCTTGACAAAATACAAATTATACCATATATGTATTTATGAAAATATAGGAGGCATAATTTCATGCTAAGAAAGTTAGGTCAAAACTACCAGGTTGCTTTGCCTAGAGAGGTAGTAAAAGCACTCCATCTTCAAGTCAATGATTACCTTGACATCGAGGTAAAAGACAATAAGATTTCTATTGTTCCACAGATTGTAATTCCTAAGGATCAAGCGTATTTTTATACTCAGGACTGGCAAAAGGACGAAAAAGAGGCTCATAATGATATCAAAAAAGGACGTGTTACTAAAACGAAGGACATCAAACAACTTCTTAAAGAGCTTGATAGCTGATGCATATAGAGGCAACCGAGACTTTTATCAGGCTATATAAGAAGCTGCCCGAAGAAGTCAAACAGAGAACAAAAAAAGCGCTTGGGTTTCTTGAATCAAACCCAACTCATCCGTCACTAGGTCACAAGAAAATGGCAGGGCAGGAAGATATATTTGAAGTCAGAATTTCAAAAAACTATCGTCTTACTTATCAGAGAATAGACAACACCGCCTATTTACGCAAGATTGGCACTCATAATCTTCTGCGTAATCCGTAATAAAATTATACAGAATTCATACAAGAAAAGGATTGTTTTCTCTCTCATAGCCAATTGTAGTCTCCGATCCATGTCCGGGATATACAACAACATCGGAATCCAAAACCATGAGCTTTTCTTTAATAGCTCTTATTAAATCTACACTGGAGCTTGAAGGAAGATCCGTTCTACCTACTGAGCCACAAAAAAGCGCATCGCCTGTAAATACTGCTTTTTCCTTTCTAATGAAAATAGAAATACCTCCCGGAGTATGTCCAGGGGTAAACAATATCTCTAATTTAATATCTCCGACTTCTATTATTTCTCCTCCGTTAAGCACAATATCTGCTGAAGGAGATACATAGTTCATGCCAAAATTTGTTGAGAGATTTTTAGAAGCATCTGTAAGCATGTCTTTATCATTTGCATGAATTAGTATTTTTAAATCTTCAAATTCTTGCTTTATATTCTTATTAGCTCCTATGTGATCTCCATGACCATGTGTGTTAATTATATATTCAGGACTCAGATGCTCCTTCTTGACCTCTTCTATAATCATGGAGCTTTCTGCCCCCGGATCAACGATAAAAGCCTTTTTTGTACGTTCACATCCAACTATATAACAATTAGTTTCAAGAAACCCTACTGCTAACTTTTTAATTATCATTAACTGTTTCCATGGTTTTTAATCCCCCTGAATTCTCAAGTTTAAATTTAAAGTTGTTTTAATTTACTCATAAACTTTAGATAAACCCCTTATCCTATTCTTTACTTTGACGTGAGAGATATTCTTAATTCTATTTACTAAGAACACTTGAAGATAAAAATATTGTTTTCCTTCGCCAGGGGGCATGAGCTTATAAAGTTTGACCCCAGTATCATAGTAATCCAGAACAAATGCGTTTCTTTTTTTGTCCTTGAGAAACTGGAAAGCTCTAGTTGAAATATTGTCTGTTATACCAAAGATCAACATCTGCTTCTCAAAATCAATATTCTCAATATTTAAATCTATCGGATATTTTTGGAGAAATTCTGTAAACCCTTTTTGAGATTTTACTTGACCGGAGTATATATTATCAGCACGATCTCGAATTATTAGCTTTGAGTAGACTTCTTTAAAATCAATTTTTTCATACAGGTAGTCAGATGTATCCATTTTGCTAGGATTTGTCCTCTCGTCACTTAGGTCAAAATGGTTCTTTTGGAATGTTGCAATGCTACCCCAATAAGCTTTTTCGACTTCTCCTTCTCGTTTTTTAATCTTCAGAAAAAAAACTCCTGTATCACCTTTCCTAAGGAATGGATCAAAGTCCTTCAGACCACCGCGGGTAACAAGAGTAAAGATATAGTCTTTTTGAGGACTGTTCCCTTTGAGGTATGAATCAACCCTTATGGTAACGCAGTCTAAATTTTCTTCTTTAACCAGTTTTGTGATTTTCGCCAACACAATCAGATCAGCTTTTGTCTGCAACTCGGATAAAGTGATTCTGTTGATTTTAGATGCAAAACTCGTTGCAGCAAGAGCAACAAGCACTAGAAACAATAGCCATTTAATATTTCGCATGTCATTCCTCCTCCCAACGCTTTGTTAGATGTCTATGGTATATCTTTTACAGTAAACCTCTTTTTTAAATCAACAATTATAAGTTTTTTACCACCCATACCACTTGTTACATAACTTTCAACAATGCCTTCTATTTCATTGTCCTTTTGTCTTGCCTTAAATTTTAATACTCCATCATGAGCAACATGAAAGGAGTGTTTGGCATTCTCATTCGGAACAATCTGCCCCATATTGATATTGACACCGGGGCCAGTTAATACAAAATTATCTATAATTGCTCCGCTTTTGTTAGTTACAACCACTGTAAATGTTGTAGCGATTTTGATTACGAGGATAACAATAATTACAGCAACGGGAAAATTAGCAAACAAGATACTACCAGAGAATAGACCCTGCTTAATTATATTTCGAGAAAATGAATGATTGATGCGAAACTGTCGCAAAAGATAAATTGCAAGACAGATAATCCCGATAATGACCATTGTAAATGCACCGTAAATAGTAAAAATTCCTAAAAGTAGAAGTTTATCCCATAGCGTGAAGTACCACGCTAAAAAGATGATAACTCCTATTACTAACGGTGCAACTCCACAAATTAATGATATTTTGTATAATCGTTTCATATTTTTCTGCTACTAGTGCTTGAGATCAGTAAACACGGGGTCTCCACTAGGTCATCTTCTTTTACGCCAGTAATATTATAGTATAATTCGTCTATTCTTCAATTTATTTTTGAAATAAGAGTTAAGAATTCTTCCTCTGTTAATATAGTAATTCCCAACTTCTTAGCCTTATTATATTTAGATCCGGGAGAAGCGCCTGCAAGCAAAAAACTTGTTTTTTTATTAACGCTTTCGCTTATGCTTCCGCCAAGCTCTTTTATTATCTCATAGACCTGATGTCTCTTATACTTATTCAGTGTTCCTGTCAGGACAAAACTTTTACCTGTAAAAACTTTATTCTGCAGGGATTCTGTTTCTAAAATCTCTGACCTTTCTTCTTTTGTTTTTACACCGGCATTATTCAGCTTCTTTAATACCTCTATTGTGTCCGGTCTTTTGAAAAAGCCCACAATACTATCTGCCATTATCTCCCCTATTTCCCCTATTTCCTCAAGCTCCTCTTTTTTCGCTGTTTGTAATTGAACAATAGAAGAAAATTTCTTTGCTAAAATCTCCGCAGATAAAACTCCTACATGTGGAATTCCAAGCGCAAAAATTAATCTTGATATAGACCTGTCTTTGCTTCCTTTTATAGTTCTTATTATCTTATTAGCCAGTATATCTCCCATTCGTTCCAATTTAATAATATCATCAAACTTCAGAAGATATAAATCTGCATAGTCCCTGACAAGTTTACTTTGCACAAGCTGAGCTATAATTGCAGGACCTAAACTTTCTATATCCATTGCGCGTCTTGAGACAAAATGGTGTATTCTTCGCTCAAGCTGTGCAGGACATTTCAAATTATCACATCTGTATGCAGCTTCTCCTTCTATTCTCACCACATCCCCACCGCATACAGGACATTTACTCGGCATTCTAAACTTTATTTCTTTCCCCGTACGAGCATCTTTTACGACACTTACTATCTTGGGAATTATATCTCCACCCTTTTCAATAACAACTCTATCGCCAATTCTAATATCTTTGCGTGTTATATCATCCTGATTATGCAATGTTGCCCGACTTACTGTTGTGCCTGCCAAAGCAACCGGTTTAAGTTCTGAAACAGGTGTTAATATCCCTGTTCTTCCTACCTGCACAACAATATTCTTAAGAATTGTTGTCGCCTGTTTTGCTGGAAATTTGTATGCTATCAACCAGCGCGGACTTTTGCCTGTACTGCCAAGCTTATATCTTTGAGCTATTGAATTCACCTTTATTACCATGCCATCTATTTCATATCCTAGTTCTTCCCGCTTTAATTGCCAGCTATTGCAATATTTAATAACTTCACTAATATTCTTACAATGCTGAATATGAGGATTTGTGCGAAACCCACACATATCCAGTAACTTCAGAGCCTCCACATGATTATTACAAGTGGTTCCGTCTATATATCCAATTTCATAGACAAAAACATTGAGATGTCTTTTGGCAACAATCTTCGGGTCAAGCAACTTCAGTGAACCCGCAGCTGCATTTCTTGGATTTGCGAATAATGAGTCCCCTTTCTCTTCTCTTTCCTTATTTATCTTTCTAAAAACATCTTTGGGCATATACACTTCACCCCGAACCT
>CAZMXO010000081.1:0-5046 GCA_964570265.1 uncultured bacterium | reverse complement strand
CTGTGCCGAAGAGATTCAGGACGAAGCGATAAAGTGTAAGCACTGCGGTGAATTCATAGTAAAGAAGATTAAATGGTATTTCAGTAAAACTTTTATTGTCATTGCAGTCGGCTGTGTGGGTCCCTTGGCACTTCCTTTGATATGGTGGCGCCCGCAAACAAAACGAGCCTGGAAAATCGGACTGACAATAGGTATTCTTTTACTCAGCTGGTTTTTGCTCCAGGCAACTCTGAAATCTATTGCAAGTCTCAGACAATGCTACGAGCTGATGAACGGATTATAATATTTAAAGGAGAAATGATTATGGATAAACTGACTAGAGAAGCCCAGTATCACGGTAAAATTTTTGAATCAGTAGCATTATTTAAAAAAGAATTGGCTGAAGTCGATAAGGGAAGAACATACAGTTACATCATTAGGATTGGCAATTTTTTAAAAGACACTATTCCCGAGCACTTTAAATTTGAAGAAGAACAAATCTTTCCAATTATATTAAAGAAAGCAACAATAAACGAAATGAAGTTAATAAAAGATTTACGGCAAGAGCACGCCGATGTGTTTAGAAAACTCAACCAACTAAAGAAAATAAGTTCTGAGTGTAGCCCTGAGTCGGATAGTAAACAGATAGATACAGCGATAAATTTCGGCAGAGAAATATTACAAATGATAAATGACCATGCTTACAAAGAAGATGAAAAATTATTTCCGCTTCTTAAAAAATATAGTTTAGATTTAGAACAATAGAATGACAGTTGACTTATCAATAATATCTTGCTACAGTCAAGCAATCGAATGATGGTCAGGAGAGAGACTCTTCATATATAGAAAGAGCGCCGAAGGGGTAACAGGTTAAAAAAAACATGGAAACTCTCAGGCAAAAGGATCCTGACTTGACGGACCTCTGGAGAGTCTGAGTACAGACACCGAAGGGTAAAATCTCTCAGGTAAATGGACAGGGGGGGGGTATATAGTGAGCCCAAAAAGCTTACTGATATCTCCCCCTATTTTTTTTAGGAGAAAGTTAAAAATGAACAAGCTTTGTAAGACTGTTTTTCATGACCGTCATGTAGCTCTTGGAGCAGCTATGGTGGAGTTTGGAGGATGGGAAATGCCTTTATACTATACCTCCGGAATTGCTGAAGAACATCTCGCAACCAGAAAAGGTGCAGGTCTTTTTGATGTTTCACATATGGGAAGATTTGTATTTCGGGGAAAGGGGACAATTCCTTTTCTTCAACATGTTCTTTCCAATAATGTCTCTGCTCTGGATGTAAGTAAATCCCATTATACTATAATTCCCAACGCTAGAGGCGGTGCAGTTGATGATGCCTATCTCTATCGTTTCTTTGAGAAAGAGTACCTTCTGGTAGTAAATGCGTCAAATAGAGAAAAAGACTGGAAACATTTAAAAAAAATAATTAAGGATTTTAATGAAGTAGAAATGACGGATCAATCTGAAGAGATAGCTATGCTCGCTCTTCAGGGACCAATCTCAGAACGCATTCTTACCAGCATTATTAACTCAGGCAATCTCCCGAAGCCAAAGAGAAACGCGCTTAGTAACGCAAGAATAAACGGATATGATGTTCAAATTGCGCGTACAGGGTATACAGGAGAACCTATTTGTTTTGAGCTCTTCATAAAAAAAGAAGCCGGCCCAATGCTATGGGATATTTTGCTCAAAAATGGAGCGATTCCTGTAGGGCTGGGAGCCAGGGATACACTAAGGCTTGAAGCCTGTCTGCCTTTATACGGGCATGAACTTGGCATTGACCAGGAAGGAAATGAAATACCTATTTTTTCATATCCGCTTTCTAAGTTCGCTGTTAGTTTCTCGCCGTTAAAAGATAATTTTATTGGGAAGAAAGCACTTGTAAAACAACATTCCTCCGCAGAAAATCTTCCAAAAATTATTATGTCTGTGACAGTGTTGGGTAAAGGAATTGCTAGAAGAGGGTGTAAGGTATTTAAAAAAGAAAAATATGTAGGATTTATAACAAGCGGCACCATGGTGCCATACATGGAAAATAATATAAAGAGGCTGCATGCTATCTGTTTGGGACTTCTTGACAGTGATCTCAAGATAGGCGACATTCTAAACATTGATGTCAGAGGCAGAAGAATAGAAGGAGTTATTGTGTCCTGCTTTATGCCAAAAAAAAGGAGAAAAAACATGTTTCCAGATGAATTAAAATACACAAAGACACACGAGTGGGCAAAGATGGAAGAGAACACAGACGTAGTAATTGTGGGAATTACAGATCATGCTGTTAAGCAGCTAGGAGATATTGCTTTTTTGGAATTGCCTGAAGTAGGCAATAAAGTAAAGAAAGACTCCCCTTTTGGAGCTATTGAATCTATCAAGGCAGTATTTGATATAAGCTCTCCGGTAACTGGAGAAGTAATCGAAGTAAATCAGCAGATTACAGATAATTTAGGATTGTTTAAGAAAGATCCTTATAAACAAGGATGGATGATAAAAATAAAAATAGAGAATAAGAGTGAGTTTGAAACACTAATGAATGTGTCAGCATATAAAAAATTTATTGAAGAAAATGGAGAGAAACACTAATGCCCTATATTTCTAATACAAATGAAGAGAGAGCAAAAATATTAGCAGAATTAGGGCTAAACTCTATTGATGAACTGTTCAAAGACATTCCTTCTGAGTTGATGTCTTCTTCGCTTAATATTCCCAAAGGTAAATCAGAATTGGAAGTCCGACATTTCGTAAAAGAACTTGCCTCAAAAAACGCCACTGATTTGATTTGCTTTCTTGGTGGAGGTTTCTATGACCATTTTGTTCCTGCGGCAGTAGGAGCAATTACATCGCGCAGTGAATTCTATACTGCTTATACCCCGTATCAGGCAGAAGTTTCACAAGGAATACTTCAATCCATCTACGAATATCAATCTGCTATTTCGCTATTAACAGAAATGGACGTAACCAACGCTTCCTTATATGATGGGGGGACTGCGATTTGTGAGGCAGTAATGATGGCTGTGCGGATTACACGAAGAAAAAAGATAATTATAGATGAAGCAGTAAGTCCTATATACCGTAAAATATTACACTCTTATGCTGCAAATCTGGATTTTGAGTTCATTGATGTGCCTGTGGGAAAAGACGGCAGAGCAGATAGAAAAATGATAGAATCTGAACTGGACAATAATACTGCCTGTCTGGTATTACAAAACCCAAATTTTTTCGGATGTGTAGATGATATAACTGATCTGGCTGACTTAGCTCATAAATCAGGCAGTTTAGCAATTCTTTCAATATATCCTATCTCTCTTGGAATCTTAAAATCTCCTAAAGAAATGAATGTGGATATTGCTACAGGTGAAGGCCAGAGCTTGGGACTTGGGCTTTGTTTTGGCGGTCCATACCTTGGATTGATGACAACACGCTCGAAATACCTCAGACAAATGCCTGGTCGTATTGTGGGAGAAACAGTAGATAAGGATGGTAATCGAGGATTTGTTCTTACACTTCAGACAAGGGAACAACACATTCGGAGAGAAAAAGCTACGTCAAATATCTGTTCTAACGAAGCCCTATGCGCTCTTGCTGCATTGGTATATCTCACATTGGTAGGCAAACATGGATTGATAGAACTCGCTGAACTCTGCAGTTCCAAGGCATGTTATGCTCGTAAGAAACTTCTGGAAATACCAGGAATAAAACAGAAATTTAAAAGTCCTATATTTAATGAATTCGTACTGGAGCTTCCAATTGATGCAGAAGATGTTGTCAGCAAGCTTATGCATAAGAAAATAATGGCAGGTTTGCCTCTTGGACGTTATTACAAAAATATGAAAAATTGTATGCTGGTAGCCTTAAGCGAAAAAAGAACAAAAAAGGAAATAGATTTTTTTGTTGCGTCATTAGGAGAAATTTTATGAAACTTGTTTTTGAAAAGAGCATATTGGGAAGAAGAGGCATTAGATTTCCAGAATGTGACGTTCCTCGTCTTTGCGACATTCCCGATAAACTTAAACGTAAAAACCATGCAGAACTTCCTGAATTATCTGAGCTGGACATTGTAAGACATTTTACTCGATTATCCAAGCACAACATGGGAGTAGATACCAACTTTTATCCTTTGGGTTCCTGTACCATGAAATACAATCCGAAAATATGCGAGGAAGTTGTCTTATATAAAGGACTGGGTGATCTGCATCCACTAATCCCGCAGCTACCTGATGGAAACAAATTCACACAAGGAGCTCTGCAGGTGCTATACGAGACTTCACAGTTCCTGTCAGAAATTACAGGTATGGCAGAATTCACCATGCAGCCTTTGGCAGGAGCTCATGGAGAATTAACAGGCACAATGATGATTGCTGCTTATCATGCCTCACGAGGGCAAAAAAGAAAAAAAATAATTATACCTGATTCTGCACACGGAACTAATCCTGCGAGCGCAGCAATCGCAGGATACGAGATTATTTCGGTTCCCTCTAATGCTGATGGAGTTATGGACATAAATGAATTCGAAAAGGTACTTGATAAGGAAACTGCAGCTGTGATGCTTACCTGCCCTAACACACTTGGCTTATTCAATCCTCAGATAAAAAAAATTGCAGATAGAACGCATGAGGCGGGCGGTCTGATGTATTATGACGGTGCTAATCTCAATGCTATTCTGGGCAAACTTAAGCCAGGCGATGTTGGATTTGATATTGTCCATGTAAATTTACATAAAACTTTTGGGACACCGCATGGAGGCGGTGGACCAGGTGCCGGACCTGTGGGCGTAAAGGAAAATCTCGTAGAATTTCTACCTATATCCCGAGTAGTTAAAAAGACTGATGAGACTTATGCTCTTGAATACAATTACCCTTCATCCATTGGATATATAGCCCCATTTTACGGAAATTTTGGCGTTATACTCAAGGCATATGTCTACATCCTCCTTGTAGGCAAAGAAGGTCTTGCCAGAATAGCTGAAAATTCCGTTCTCAATGCAAATTATATTATGAAAAAGCTTAAACCTTATTATCACCTTCCTT
Source organism: uncultured bacterium (assembly GCA_964570265.1). GTDB lineage: Bacteria > JAHJDO01 > JAHJDO01 > JAHJDO01 > JAHJDO01 > JAHJDO01. The sequence continues at coordinate 30 of CAZMXO010000081.1, read as the reverse complement.
ACATGCGTACTTGTATGCATGAATTTGTAA
>CAZMXO010000080.1:0-5054 GCA_964570265.1 uncultured bacterium | reverse complement strand
TAACTAAGGGATATGGTTCAATGGATTATGAATATATTGGTTATAGAGAGGCAGATATAATCAGGCTTGACATATTGATAAACGGAGAAATTGTAGTTGCAATGTCTTCCATGGTACATAGAGATAAGGCTTATTATAGGGGGAGGGAGCTAACAAGCAGGCTGAAACAGACAATACCAAAGCAGCTTATAAGCATTGCTATCCAGGCGGCAATAGGAAGCAAAGTTATTGCAAGAGAAACTATTCCCGCTTTAAGAAAGGATGTTATTGCGAAACTATATGGTGGAGATGTTACAAGAAAAAATAAGCTTTTAGAGAAGCAGAAAAAAGGCAAGAAGAGAATGAAACAGGTAGGAAGCGTTTCTATTCCGCAAGAGGCATTTGTGGCTATGATTAAGGGAGATTAATGAATATATTGATTAAAAAAGTGCCAATGCATATCTTTTATCTCGCGATAGGATTGATTGTAGCAATTATTGTATTAAGGTATTTTATTAAAAGAGACAAAGTCTCCTCCAAGCGTAAGAAAGCATTCAAAGTTATTTTTGAATATGTGGATTCTGCAAGATCGGCGTCTATTCTGGCGCTAATAATTGTTACTCTTATTGTGCAGACCTTTGCAATACCAACAGGATCAATGATTCCTACCCTGAATATAGGAAATCATCTTATGGTAAACAAGTTTATATACTATTTCGCAAAGCCAAAGAGGGGAGATGTTATAGTTTTTGTGTATCCGGTTAATTCTAAAAAGAATTTCATAAAAAGATTGATAGGTCTTCCCGGGGAAACAATAGAGATAAAAGACGGGAGTGTTTTTATAAACGGAGAAAAGCTGAAAGCTCCCAAAACAATAGCAGAGCGGCATTATTACAATGAGGGGATGTATGGAGAAGGCGTGATTAAAATACCCGCTAATACATATTTTGTTATGGGAGACAATACAAAAAACAGCAAGGATTCTCGATTTTGGGGATTTGTTCCTAAAAAAAACTTGCTAGGCAGGGCGTTTTTTATATACTGGCCTTTAACAAAGATGCGTATAATACGATAAATCTTAGCAATTTCTGCGATTGTAATACGAGAGTACTTCGTGTAGAATACGAGCAAATTTAGGAGTTAATTGAGATGGAAATACTAAGCAGTTTCGAGTTTTTCTTTATAGTTATAACAAGCGTAATTATTATTTTGCTACTTTTTTTAATAATAAGCTTGGAAATTAGAATGAGCACAATCACGAAAGAGCTCAAGAAAATATCGGGAAATGCTACCGAGTTTCTCAAGTTTGGACTTACTCATTTTTCCAAGCGGGGTAAAAAGTAATGCGTGTATGTGTGATAGGAACAGGTTATGTGGGGCTTGTAACTGGTATATGTCTGGCGGATATTGGCAATAACGTAATATGTGTGGATATTGACAAAGAGAAAATAGAAGGATTAAAGAAAGGAATTATTCCTATATATGAGCCCGGGCTAGAGGAAATGGTTGAGCGAAATCTAAGTAAAAAAAGGATTTCTTTTACTACAGAGATTTCTGAGGGCGTGGGAAATTCCGAAATAATCTTTATAGCAGTTGGGACTCCCTCAAAAAAGAACGGAGAAGCCGATCTATCTTATGTTGAAGCTGTATCTCAGGGCGTAGCAAAGGCAATGGATGGCTATAGAGTAATTGTTGAAAAAAGCACAGTGCCTGTACATACCGGAGCATGGGTCAGGCGAACGGTAAAGTTAAATAATGTGCATGGTGTTGATTTTGATATTGTTTCCAATCCTGAATTTCTAAGGGAAGGTTCCGCAATATCTGATTTTATGCATCCAGACAGGATTGTAATCGGGGTTGAAAGTGAAAAAGCAGAAAAAATAATGACAAAATTATATCAGCCGCTTAATGTTCCAATAGTTGTTACAGATATAAAGAGCGCAGAAATTACTAAACACGCGTCGAATTCATATCTTGCGCTCAAGATTTCTTATATTAATTCAATTGCCAATATATGTGAGCGAGTAGGAGCTGATGTTGAAAAAGTTGCGAAGGGCATGGGGCTTGATAAGAGAATAGGGAAAAGTTTCTTGCGTGCCGGCATAGGCTATGGTGGGTCTTGTTTTCCAAAGGATGTTTCCGCGTTTGTCAAAATAGCTGAAGAGACGGGATATGACTTTGAAATACTCAAGTCTGTTGAAAGCGTCAATAGAATGCAAAGAGAAAATTTAATTAGAAAAATAAAGCAGACAATGTGGGTTATGAATAACAAAACCATAGGGATATTGGGTCTTTCTTTCAAGCCGAACACTGACGACATGAGAGAAGCGCCTTCAATATATATTATAAACAAACTTCAGCAAGAGGGCGCAAAGATTAAAGCATATGATCCTGTGGCTGGGTGCGCAGCGAAAAAAATCTTAAAGAATGTACAATATTGCAAAGATCCTTATTGTGTGGCAAAAGACAGCGACGCGCTCGTTATTATTACAGACTGGCCGGAGTTTGAGAAGCTAGATCTTAATAAGATAAAAACTCTGCTTAATCATCCTGTAATTATTGACGGTCGTAATATATATGACCCTAAAAAAATGGAAAAGCTTGGTTTTGTTTATAAGAGTATTGGGAGACAATAGGAATGATATCAAACTCGCTGATTCCAAAAATAAAGAATAAAAGAGCAAAGATTTCAGTAATTGGGTTAGGATATGTGGGACTTCCTTTGTGTATGGAGTTTGCGAAAAAGGGGTTCTGCGTAACAGGGATAGATGTTGATAAAAAGAGAGTGGAAAGTGCCAATAAGGGAGTTTCCTATATTGGAGACGTGCAATCATCAGAGATTAAATTATATGTGAAGGAGAAATCTTTTCAGGCAACTACAGATTATGAAGTTCTTGGCAGGCAAGACGCTATTATAATGTGTGTTCCGACACCATTGAGAAAAACAAAGGAACCGAATATTTCCTATATAATTGATGCGTCTAAAAAGATAGCAAAGACTCTAAAAAAGGAACAATTAATTGTACTGGAGAGCACCACGTATCCGGGAACAACAGACGAGGTCATACAGCCGATACTGGAGAAAGGCGGACTAAAAGCAGGAAAAGACTTCTACCTTGCATTTTCGCCGGAAAGAGTGGATCCCGGAAATAAAAAACACAATACGGCAAATATTCCAAAAGTAATAGGCGGAATCAATGATCAATCTACTTTGGCGGCAAAAACTTTATACAGCCAGATCAACAAAAATATTATTCCAGTTTCTTCTTCACGCGTAGCGGAAATGGTGAAGCTTCTGGAGAACACGTTCCGCAGCGTGAATATAGCGCTTGTAAACGAGATGGCAATAATGTGTGATTGTTTAGACATAGATGTGTGGGAGGTTATAGAAGCCGCTGCAACAAAGCCGTTTGGATTTATGCCATTCTATCCCGGACCTGGCATAGGCGGACACTGTATTCCGCTTGATCCATTCTATCTTACATGGAAATCCAGACTTCATGGATATGAAGCAAAATTTATAGAGCTTGCCGGAGAGATTAATAAAGCAATGCCTAAATATGTAATAGGGAAAATAAGAGATATATTGAATAGCTTTAAAAAGAGCATTAACGGCTCAACTGTATTTATACTCGGAGTTGCTTATAAAAAGGATGTGGGGGACTGGAGAGAATCGCCGGCAATAGAAATTATAAACATGCTATTAAAAAAAGGGGCAAATGTGTGCTTTAACGATCCTTATATTTCGGAGATAAATATAGATAATGCATCAATGCGCTCAAAGGAACTCAGCAAATCATTCTTGAAGAAAGCTGATTGTACGGTTATTGTTACGAATCATAGCGCATATGATTATAAATTCATTATTAACAATTCACTAGCTGTTTTAGATACAAGAAATGCAACAAGTGACTTAAAGGAGACTTTTGAGAATGTATTTAGGCTGTGAAAAGGAATGAAAATGAGTATCTGCTTAGTAACAGGCGGGGCAGGCTTTATAGGGTCTCATATTGTAGAGGAGCTTTTGAGCCGCGGCAAAAAAGTTAGAGTAATAGATAATCTTTCCACTGGGAATATCAAGAATCTTTCCCATTTAATCAATGATATAGAATTTATAGAAGGCGATATAAGAGATGCAAAGCTTGTAAATAAAGCTATGAAAAGCATTGATTTTTGCTTTCATGAGGCAGCCCTGCCTTCTGTAGCAAGATCTGTTGAGGATCCGATAATAGTAAATCAGGTCAATATAGACGGCACATTAAACCTGCTTTTTGCTGCAAAGAAAAATAAGATAAGAAAATTTATCTACGCCGGTTCTTCCTCTGCATATGGAGACTCTCCTTCCTTGCCAAAAAAAGAAGACATGAAATCTAATCCGTTGTCTCCTTATGCTGTAAGCAAACTAACAGGCGAATACTACTGTCGTGTTTTTTATTCTGTTTACGGACTTGATACGCTATGTTTGAGATATTTTAATGTTTTTGGGCCCAGACAGGATCCAAACAGCCAGTATGCTGCTGTTATTCCTAAGTTTATAACTTGTTTTTTAAATAATACTGCTCCTCAAATCTATGGTGATGGAGAACAATCCAGAGATTTTACCTACATAGACAATGTTGTTTCTGCAAATATGCTGGCCGCTGAAGCAAAAAACGTATCTGGCGAGGTATTAAATTGTGCCTGTGGCAAACAAACATCTCTTAATGATTTGGTTAAACTGCTTAAATATCTGCTATCAAGTAAAGTAAACCCTGATTATACCGAGCCAAAAGCGGGGGATATAAAGCATTCTTTGGCAGATATATCAAAAGCCGCAAATATGCTGGGGTATAGCCTGAAAACCAGTTTTGAACAGGGCGTAAAAAAGACCATAGCGTGGCATAAAGGTAATAAATTATGAAAACAGTCTTGATCACAGGCGGGGCAGGCTTTATAGGGTCGCATCTTTGCGATTTTTTATTAGATAAAGGCTATCGTGTAATCTGTATGGATAACTTAATAACCGGAAGCGTAGACAACATGGTTCATATGCGGCAGGAGAAGAATTTTACATTCATAAAACACGATGTTACTAA
>CAZMXO010000079.1:0-5063 GCA_964570265.1 uncultured bacterium | reverse complement strand
ACGTTAAGAATCGTTTGCGCTTGTATCATCTTTAGCTATTAGCCCTTTCTATAATTCTCGAAATATACCATCTCTTATCTTTACTTAGCGGCCTAGTCTCCTTAATTTCAACCCTATCACCCATATGCAGAAAGTTATCTTTATCGTGCACCTTAAACCTGCTAAATTTCTTTACTCTCCGTTTATAAACTGAATGCAAAACCAGTCTTTCTACTAAAACAACAACTGTCTTATCCATTTTATCACTAACAACAACACCTACTTTAGTCTTTATTTTTCGAATCTTTATCACTTTTTTCTTCCTCTATTTGTCTCTCCATCAAAACAGTATTAATTCTTGCTATATCTTTTCTTAATCGTCCAATCCTTCTTGGATCTTCCAATTGCCCAGTAGATGAACGAACATTCAGATTGAATATCTCCTGCTTTAAATTAACAAGTTCTTGATCTAATTCTATATTTGTCATATCTCTAAACTTGCTAACTTTCATTATGATGTCACCCCTAACTTTTCTCTGGCTACAAATCGTGTCTTTATGGGCAGTTTTGTCGATGCAAGTTTCATAGCCTCTCTTGCTAAATTTTCCGAAATACCACCTAGTTCAAACAAAATTCTTCCCGGTTTGATAACTGAAACCCAATATTCAGGAGCTCCTTTTCCTTTTCCCATTCTAGTCTCAGCAGGTTTTTTTGTTATAGGCTTGTCGGCAACTACTCTTATCCAAACCTTACCGCCTCGCTTAATATATCTTGTCATTGCTACTCTTGCAGCTTCAAGCTGACGACTAGTTATCCATGCACATTCTAAAGCCTTCAAACCATATTCTCCAAAACAGGTACTATGTCCTCTGCAGGAAATTCCCCGCATACGACCTTTTTGCATTTTTCTATGTTTGACACGTTTGGGTATTAATGCCATTTTATATAATCTCCCCTTTGCATACCCACACCTTCACACCTATTATCCCATAAGTGGTATGCGCTTCTGCAAAGCCATAATCTATATCAGCTCTTAAGGTATGCAGAGGTATCCTTCCGTCCTTTGCCGATTCTCTCCGTGCTATCTCAGCTCCAGCCAGACGTCCAGAACAAACTATTTTCATGCCTTGTGCTCCAGATTGCATTGCTAGACTGACCGCTTTTTTCATTGCCCTTCTAAATGGAATTCTTTTTACTAACTGTGCTCCTATGCCCTTTGCAACTAATTGCGCGTTTATAGCTGGATTTTCAACTTCCACAATATTTAAAACAATCTGCTTGTTTGTCATCTTTTCCAAGCTCTCTCTTAACCGATCAATTTCTGCCCCTTTTCTACCAATAATAACTCCTGGTCTTGCAGTATGAAGATTTATAGTTGCCTTTCCTAATGACCGGCGAATTTCTATATCGGCTACACCTGCATGTTCTAAATTCTTCTCAATATATTCACGAATCAATACATCTTCCGCAATAAGAGATGCATAATTCTTCTTCATAATCCAACATGACTGAGAGGTTTTTATTCCTCCTAATCTAAACCCTACTGGATGAACCTTTTGTCCCATTTTGTATTCCTTTTTCTGAAGATACCGCTCCCCCAGATTTCTTATTTTGCAATACCGATACCTTCTTTTTAATTTTATCCCGCAAGACTATATTAATATGACTTGTCCTTTTTCTTATTTTAACTGCTCGACCCATTGGTGCAGCCCTAAATCTCTTCATAACAGATCCTATATCAACTGTAATCTTGGAAATATATAAATCTTCCTCGTTTACGTCTGTTAGTTGCGTAGCATTGGCCACTGCTGAGCGCAAAACTTTTTCAACAGGGGTAGATGTCCTTGAGGCAAGCTTAAGAATATTGAGCGCTTTAGCTGCGTCTTTGCCTCTAATAATATCTGCCATATCCCTCAACTTCCTCGGAGATTTATGAACAAACCGTGCTTTTGCTCTTGAATACATGATATTTCTATTACCCCTTTTTTAATCCTTTTTCTTCTACTTTAGCTCTTTGTCCACTATGTACACGAAATGTACGTGTGTGAGAAAATTCTCCCAACTTGTGTCCCACCATATCTTCCGTTATATACACTGGTATAAATTTCATCCCGTTATGCACACCAATGCTCTGACCAATGAAATTAGGTATGATGGTACAGCTACGCGACCACGTTTGAATAATCTTTTTATTGCCGGATCTTTTAGCTTCTTCCATTTTTTTTACAAGCTTTTGGTCTAAGTATGGTCCTTTTTTAATTGATCTAGACATCTCTATGCTTTCTTCCTATGTTTTATTATGTATTTATCTGACAGTTTACGTTTTTTCCTCGTTTTAAATCCCTTAGCAGGCTGCCCCCACTTGGAAACAGGGTGTCTTCCTCCCGAGCTCTTTCCCTCTCCACCTCCGAGAGGATGATCTACCGGATTCATAGCAACTCCTCGTACCTTTGGACGTCGACCTAACCAGCGTATTCGACCTGCCTTGCCACTCGATACGCCTTCATGATCAATATTACCAACCTGTCCAATAGTAGCCACGCAATCTAACAAAATAGCCCTAATCTCACCTGATGGAAGTTTTACGTGCGCATAGTTTCCCTCTTTTGCCATTAACTGAGCACTGGCCCCAGCACTGCGTGCTAATTGACCACCCTTATTCTTACGCAATTGCACATTGTGAATTAAAGTACCTGCGGGTATATTTCTTAAAGGCAAACTATTACCTGCCTTTATTTCCACTTTTTCACCAGATATAATTTTGTCACCAACCTTAATTTCTGCTGGCGCAATTACATATTTTTTTTCACCATCAAGATACTGCGTTAGAGCAATTCTACTCGTTCTATTTGGGTCATACTCAATTGAAACTACTTTCCCCTCTATATCTTTTTTGCTTCTCATGAAATCAATAATGCGATATTTTAGTTTATGCCCTCCACCTCTGTGCCTTACAGTAATCTTACCTCTAACATTACGTCCACTCTTTTTATTCAACGATACAGTAAGACTCTTTTCCGGCTTGCTCCTTGTAATCTCATCAAATGCCGGTAGCACTGTAAATCTTCTGCTTTTAGTTGTTGGTTTATATTTTTTTAATGACATTGTTATTCTCTAAATAAACTCTATTTTATTTCCTTCCCTAAGTGTTATAATCGCCTTTTTCCAATCTGGTGTTTTCCCCTCAACAAGTCTGACCCTCTTCTTTTTACCCTGTAGTTTTACAGTATTAACCTTCTTTATCTTTACCTTAAATATTTTTTCTATTGCATTTCTGATTTCAATTTTATTTGCGTCACAATCTACTTTAAAGACATACTTGTTATGTCTTTCGCCAAGCTCAGTGCTTTTCTCAGTAATTAGTGGACTTTTTATAATTTCGTATATGCTTTTCATGCTTTATGCATCATCCTATTTGAAAAATTAGCAAAGCTATCTTTATCACTAAATAAAATATCATGCACTAAAATATCATACGTATTAACACTAGATGAACTTATAATTCTTATATCCGGCAAATTCCTCATAGACCTGATTGTGCTCTCACTTATCTTATCTTTTACAACCAAGACTCTTTCTCCTGGGCAAAACTTAGAAAAAATGTCGGCTGCATCTTTTGTCTTCCCACTTTTAACAACAAGGTTATCTATCAGCATTATTTGATTATTCTTATATTTAACATTCACGGCAGACCTTAAAGCCAAATCTTTTACCTTTTTGGGAATAGAGTAATGAAAATTTCTCGGTTTCGGTCCAAAAGTAACGCCGCCTTTTCTCCATAGAGGAGATGAATTGCTCCCTGCACGCGCTCTACCTGTTCCTTTCTGTTTCCAAGGTTTTGCACCTCCCCCTCTAACTTCAGCCCTCGTTTTTGTATTAGCGGAACCCTTTCTCCTATTTGCCAAATACATTCTCACTGCTTGTTGCAGAACCGGTTCATTAATTCTTTTATCAAATATTTTATTATCCAACTTCATTTCTTCCGATTCTTTCTTATCGATACTATATACTTTAATATTTGCCATAGTAATTAACTCTTCTTCTCAGCTTTTTTTAGTATTACAATTTGTTTACTCGCTCCAGGAATAGCTCCCTTTACAGCCAGCAAATTCTTCTCTTTATCTAATTTCATAATTTTAAGACTTTGTGTAGTAACCCTCTTATTTCCCATCTGCCCCGGTAATTTTTGCCCCTTAAATACACGTGAAGGCGAAGAACTGGCACCTACGGATCCAGGAGCTCTATGAAACCTTGAACCATGAGATTTCGGTCCTCCCTTAAACCCCCATCGCTTTATTACTCCTGCAAACCCCTTCCCTTTGGAAGTTCCGCATACATCAATAAAGCTTCCTTCTTCAAAAATATCAATATTTAATTCCTGCCCTACTTCATAATCATCAGGATTACTTACCCTGAATTCTCTTATATATCTCTTAGGTTTTATTTTCACTTTACTAAACTTGTCTTTTAAAGATTTTGTCAATTTTTTCTCTTTTATATCCTCATATCCTAGCTGAACAGCCTCATAGCCTTCCTTGGCTGATGTCTTTTTTTGCAAAACAACGCAGGGACCAGCTTCAATCAAAGTAACAGGTATAGATTCTCCCTTCTCACCAAAAATCTGAGTCATACCTACTTTCTTGCCTATTAGTCCAGAAAACATCATAATTTCCTATAATTTAACCTCTGCATCTACTCCTGATGGTAAGTCAAGCTTCATCAATGCATCCATAGTCTTGGAAGTAGGATCTACAATATCTATTAGTCTCTTATGTGTTCTTATTTCAAACTGCTCACGTGATTTTTTGTCAACATGAGGGGATCTTAATACAGTAAATCTTTCTTTTCTTGTTGGTAATGGAATAGGACCTATAACAATAGCGCCCGTTTTCTCAACCGTCTTAACTATCTCCTTAACAGATTGGTCAAGCAACCTGTGGTCATTAGCTTTTAAACTTACCCTAATTTTTTCTTTTGACATTTTTCTTGTCCTAGTTAAACTTCTTACTCAATTCACTTAATAATTTTGTCTACAACACCAGCGCCTACTGTCCTTCCTCCCTCTCTTATTGCAAATCTTAACC
>CAZMXO010000078.1:0-5090 GCA_964570265.1 uncultured bacterium | reverse complement strand
CGTTTGTTGCTTCATGAAAAGCAAGAGCCGACACAAGGCAAACGATTCCTCTTGGCACCTGAAGAGAAGCAATAACAATATCAGGATAAGCTCCAAACGTATAATTAGACATCCTGTAAAGCCCCCTGGCAATCTTCTCTATTTTACCTTCATTTTCAAACGCATTGAGCGTGTCTGGATGAAATCCTGATTTTATAATTGAAGAAAACCGTGCAATGCCACCATGCTTTTTAAAGTAGTCGAGCATTCTCTCTGTTTTTTGTTCCATAGATTCTCCGTATAAATTGTCACTACTTGTGAATAAGTATATACATTTTATACGAATATGGCAATGGTTTTTTCGGGATAAGCATTTTTATTACACTATATGTAATATTTGTGTGCCAGAATCATCAATCGGTACTTGCACATACGGGCATGTTTTAATATATACTTTCATAGTGAGGGTATTATAGTAGGAAATTTTTAGGGAATGGGGAGAGGAATTGAAGAGGGAAATACAGAGAATACCCCTCTTTGACTTGGTTTTCTATTGATACGGAAATATAGACTGACACTTTCATACTAGAAACCATACTTTTCTTTTCGTAGTTTAAACGCTCGTTCTCCACCTTCCATAATTCTTGTAATTTCATATTTAATGGATGGGATATCAATTGCACCCTGATTATCAATTGTTCCCTTAGATTGATCATCTGCAATTTTATATCGGCAACATATAACTAGCTCTGCATCACCGTTAACCACAATATTTGCATTATGACTAGCAAATATCAATTGCCTCTTTATCTTTGCTTTCCAAATAAGCTTTGCAATCTCAGAAACCATCTCATTATCCAAGTCCTCTTCTGGTTGATCAATAATCAACGGCGGACCTTCTTGGTTTAAAAGTATATGCATTAAAGCGGTTGCTTGCTGTCCAGCTGAAGCATCCGAAAAATCTATATACTCTCCTTCTTTTGACTTATACTTAAAAATCGGGACATCTTCAAGTTCTACGAGAAAAAGATCAATCCATTCATCATTAGTAATTTGTTCTGCAATTCGCATTAATTCCTTTGTTGAAAATCCGATATCAGTTAATAATGGAGTTAACGGAAAACCAATATCTGCTTCTTCAGAATAATTAATATCTGCTAATTTTTCGAGTTCCTCAAGAAATCCAAGCCATTCTTTTACAGAATCATCAGTCTTCTTAATTCTATAGCATAGAGCATCAATTTTATCCTTTTGAACTCTTGCACCATAAAAAACTTCTTTTAACTTTTCTTCTAATGCATTTGTGCCTTGCCCTTTACCTAAAATCGCACTTAAATTCCCACTAGACAAAGTATTTAAAAGACTACATTGTTCTGCGATTTTACTTGCTCTTTCATTATGCAACCTGTTCCAAGCATTGCTTAAGTTCGAAAATTGCTCGTCTACATTCCCTTTCCTACTATTTGTTTCTCTTTTTTCTGCTAAATTTTTCCTTAAATCTTTAAGCCTAATTTCGATATTGCTAATTTGCTTTAATGTCTGCTCATGAGCAGTTGATTCCTTTTTAGCACTTTCATACTGATCTATATGCTCTTTATAAATGCCCCCCCAACGAATAATTAATTTCTGAAGTTTAATCACTTCTTCGTTTTTCCCAGCAATAAGTAATTCTGTAGATTTGATATTATCGTGAATAGTTGAAAAAATATTTCCAATTTGCACTTCCATGCCACGAAGATTTTCTAAATCTTTATCTTCTAATAATATCTCGCTTCCCAATTTACTAGGATATGCTTTAAGTCGTTCTGTAAGTTGCTTAATGTCCACCTTAACTATTTCAATTTCTCTCTCCCAAGTTTTAACTTGTTCATCTGCATTTTCATAGTGCGCATGTGAAGAAATAATTTTTTGATCACGCTCAGAAAGACCCTTTAAACTTTTTTTAAGTTGAGTTAATTGCTCATTTAATGATTTTAGCTCTAGGTCATCCTTTGCAATTTCTTTATCAATCAATTTTTTAGTTTTTATTATCTCGTAAGAATTTTTTAACTCAGAGGATAGCTCCTTAAATCTTGTTTTATATTCATTAAGTTCTTGTCTTATAGGACTATAGACCAATCGTTTCAGTTCATCAACGCTTACTCCTACGCTACTAAGTTGTTTCTGACTGTAAGCTTGTATAGGAAGCAAATTTCTAATATCAAACTCTTTGCATAATTCATATTCCCCATTGCCTATCTTTAAAAATACCTCATGAGTATCTATTTTTCTCTTTATGACGTGGGGAACACCATTCTTTATAAAAGAAACCTTTACTGTTTTTCTAAATGGAATAAGTGTCTTTTCAATAAGAGTACGTCTTTTTTGCTGATATTCAGGGATAGTCTCTCCTTTTATTGACTCAGGAGGCTGATCGCAAAGTCCCCATCTCAAATATTCTAATATCGTAGATTTACCAGTTCCTCTGCCACCAATGAGAGCATTGTATTGTTGACTTACCTCAAGAATAATTGGCCCCATAAATTTACTATTTGATACATCAATAGATGTGATATAAATCGGGGGAAGGGTTGGTTCTACATGGGAAATTCTGGATTCTTTAGCAAGACAGGCTTGCCTTAAGGCTTCAGCCGTAGGAGTCGCCCATTTAACCCAAGTACAATTTGTTCCCAACTTAGCAAACGAACTTTGTCGGCTATCAGATGTTGGGAAAAGAGCCAAAGATTTTGAACCCCAATTTGCATCTTTACCATCTAAAATTAGCTTAGCACCAGTATCATTTAAATGATTTATGTTCTTATCTATATATCCTCCAACACAGGGTATGTTACAATATTTCGATTTAAAATCTTTTCTGATTAGAGTTTTATACCCTTTTTCTGTAACGTTTGGCAGAATAATAAATCGATTTCTAAATTTTTTATTTTCTTCAATTCGCTTATATAGTTGACCAAAGCTCTGAATATTTATTTCCTCAATCGCCTTCTGCTTTTGTTCTTTTTTGTCCGTCTGGTCAATCGACAGTATTGAATATATAGCTGATAATTCATCCAATGGAAAATCTGCGTCAAAAACAATAATAGCCTGACACGGCACACTAAGAGTTAACTCCATCCCAGGAAAAATAATAATTTTTTTATTCTCTGGTATTGAAGCACCACTACAATCCAATTCATTTTGAGCAGCTTCTTTTATATATGAAATAAATTCTATATCATGATGATCTGTAATAGCAACTGAGTCTAGTCCTTTTTGTCTACAAGCGGCAATAAAATTTTTAGCAAAATCTTTCCGTTCCTCTTCGGTTTTAGGACGATCACCTTGCCAGTTTAAATCTCGTGGAGTATGTACTTGAAAATCACATTTGTAAAAATGAGTTCCTTTATCCATATACATTTTTCTCCATACTGACCAATCTTTGTTTACCTATTCTTTCTCCCACAAATAAAAAAACCCTCATAGTTTTTACTACGAAGGTTCAATTCCTTTAATGTCCCTAATTGCAACATGGGACTTCTCCTTGATTATCGTTAGTAAGCGTACTACAAAACGCTTCCCTTATCAATTGCTTTCTACGTTTTCTTTCACTTTATAAAATCAAAATAGATAGCCAAAAGCAGAGCTACAGCGGATATTGCAAAAATAAAAAGATAGTTTATGCGCTCTTTTTCCGATTTAAGACTACAAAGAATATTTGCTATTAAATGAGAATCTTCTTTGGAAAGTGTTTTTAAGTCATTAGCTTTATCTATAAGTTTTTTCTGATCAATAATCTTTGCCAATGACCTATTGACGTTAAACTTATAGATAAAAAACAACAAAAATCCTCCTATCCCAATATACCAGGCTATTTTCCCATAGATAGGTTGAACATCAATCAAAACGGTGACAATGCGTATGGCCACAGTGGCGACAAGACCTATTATAAAGAATATCCAAGAAATCAAGGAGTCCTCACAATTTTTACGCTGCGTACAGTTTAAACATTTTTTATCTCCCATAATTCTACCTCCTTAATTTATATAACTTCATTTTAGGGTAGGGGAGTCAAAGTTATTTCTTTAAGTAAGCCTTGATAATTTTCTGTTCAGTAGTAGGTCTGCTGGCCTGACCAGTGGGTGTGTTTTCTAATTTCTCGACAACGTCATAGCCTGATGTTACCTCACCGAAAATAGTGTGATGCATATTCAGCCAAGGTGTCTTGATTACTGTAATGAAAAACTGACTGCCGTTTGTTCCCGGGCCGGCATTAGCCATAGCCAAAAGTCCGGGCTTATCAAACCCAACTTCCTTGCACACTTCATCTTTAAATGGCTTTCCCCAAATGGACTCGCCACCTGTACCTGTTCCGGTAGGGTCTCCGCCCTGAATCATAAAGCCCTTGATTACACGGTGGAAGATAAGTCCATCATAATAGCCACGTTCTATAAGCCCAAGAAAATTCTCACAGGTCTTGGGGGCTATATCCGGCATTAGCTTAATTTCGATTATTCCCTGATTAGTTTCTAATACTACTGTTTGTTCAGACATATTGGCAGCCTCCATATATACACTTAATAGAATAGTTATCCCCAACAAAAGGATTGGCAAAATTTTTTTCATTATTCATCTCCTTTTATTCTTTTCCCCAAAATTTATCAGCCTCATTTTCCATCTTTTCCAATCTCGTATAATAATCGGAAAATTCTTCTAAATGTGCAAGAGCAATCTTTCCTGTGATTAAGGGATCGTCATTGGTAACATTTGTTGCCGGACTAATTAAACCATGCTCTAACTCCACATTCATTCCCATTCGAAACTGTTCCACGTCAAATTTATCCCACTTTATTCCCAGTTCCTCTCCAATTTTCTTTGTCGCATCAAAACTAAAACTTCTTTTATTACTCATAAAACCCTCCTTTTTTATTTAAACAATTATAGGCTATTTTTAAAATCAGTTAATTTTTTTAAGTGCTCTTGCTCCTGTGCGATTAGCTCGTCAACGATTTTAAGATCATGTTCAGGTACTACCTTTTTTATTCCCTCATAGAAAATAATAGAATCTTTTTCAAATCCCATCCCCGATTCAATAGCCTCTTTATCACTTTTTATATTCTTGGCTATTTCACCAC
>CAZMXO010000077.1:0-5099 GCA_964570265.1 uncultured bacterium | reverse complement strand
CAGGCAGAGAACACAGAGGTTCATTGTTGACCTCTCAAGCTGATTTAGCTCAGGCCGAATTTGAAGTTGTTCAAGCAAAAAGGAGTGTTTCTCTGACCCAAAGACAATTAACAAAAGAATTAGGGCGAAGAAAATTTATATCTATTAAGGCAAATGGAGATTTCGAAATTACAGCTATTAATGTAGAAAAACCAAACTTTGAATATTTAGCTGATAACACGATTTTCTTGAAAGAACTTATTGCCAGGAAAGAAGCGGCTAGATTCGGTTTAAAATCCGCTAGGGCTACTTTTTTTCCTAAAGTTTATGCAACTGCCGGCACTGGAACAAGTAACTCGGATTGGCTGCCGGACGAGGACACATACGCATGGTCGGTTGGAGTAAGCGTATCTTTACCAATATTTGAAGGCGGAAGCAGAATAGCTAAAGTTTCTAAAGCCAAAGCAGGACTGAATAAGGCACAAGCCGATGAGCAAAGCGGAAGGGACAGTATCCTTTTTACGTTGGAAGAAAGATGGACAGAGTTTCAGAATGCAACAGACAGGGTCTCTGTGCAAAGCAAATATCTTGAAGCAGCTGAGGAACGGGCAAAAATAGCTAATGCGCAGTATTCAACAGGACTTACCTCTTTTAATGATTGGATAATTATTGAAGATAATCTCGTAAATGCAAAAAAATCTTTTTTAAATGCTCAAGCAAACGTTCTTGTTAATGAAGCTAACTGGACACAGGCAAAAGGAGGTACATTGAATTATGAGGAATAAAAAATGGAAAGTTTATTCTGTTTTATTAATCGTACTATTTATCATCGGCGTAGTGGCAATAAGAGCAAATAGAGATAAGGTTTCTCAAGAAATTATCGAAGTAATAACGCCCGCATACGGAAGTATTCAAAATTTCATATCGACGACCGGCACAGTACAACCTCAAAACCGCCTGGAGCTAAAGCCGACAATCAGCGGACGAATTGAAAAAATTTTGGTTAAAGAGGGTGAAAAAGTAAAAATCGGACAAACATTGGCATGGATGAGCTCCACGGAAAGAGCCGCTCTTTTAGATGCTGCCAGAGCACAAGGCGAAGAAAGTTCAAAGTACTGGCAGGATGCGTATAAGCCTACTCCTCTAATAGCCCCTATTGACGGAGAGGTAATTGTTAGAGCAGTTGAGCCGGGTCAGACTGTTACTTCTTCTGATGCTGTGATTGTATTATCGGATCGCTTAATTGTTAATGCTCAGGTTGATGAGACCGATATCGGGAAGGTAAAACCCGGACAAATAGCAATTATCAGTTTGGACGCATATCCTCAGGTAAAAGTAGACGCAAAAGTTGATCATATATCCTATGAATCTAAGGTTGTTAATAATGTTACTATTTATGAAGTTGAAATTGTTCCTGAGCGAGTACCCGATGTTTTTCGTTCAGGTATGAGCGCAAACGTAAACATAGTAGAGACAAACAAAGATAATATCTTGATCATACCTCTTGAAGCCCTAAATCGGGATGAAAAAGGCAGTTTTGTTCTTTTAAGAAGTCAAGATAAGGAACCCATTAAGCGCCATGTTGAGCTTGGTATTTCGGGTGAAGACAACGTAGAGATTATCTCCGGATTAAATGCGAAAGATACAGTAATAATTAAGACTCAGAATTATATGCCATCAAAAGGCAGCGAAAGTGGAAGTAATCCTTTTATGCCTTCTCGTAAGAAAAAGAAGTGATAGAATTAAAGAATATAAACAAGACCTACAAAATTGGCGAAATAGGAGTGCTGGCGTTACGTAATGTATCCTTGAAGATTACTCCGGGAGAATTTGTTGCCATTATGGGGCCTTCAGGTTCCGGCAAATCAACTCTTCTTCATCTATTAGGCTTTTTAGACAAGCCTGATTCAGGCTCGTATTATTTAGGGAAAAAAGAAGTAGCTAATCTCACTGATGATGAATCAGCTATTTTAAGAAATCGTCTGGCAGGTTTTGTCTTTCAGCAATTTCATCTGCTTCCCCGAATGACTGCCTTGGAGAATGCAGAACTTCCTTTAATCTATGCTGGTAAACGTCACCTGAAAGAGAAAGCTCTCCAACAGATTGAAGCGGTTGGTCTCACACAGAGAGCATCTCACAGCCCGAATGAACTTTCCGGCGGAGAACGACAACGAGTTGCCATTGCGCGTTCTTTAGTGAATGAACCATTGATTATTTTTGCCGATGAACCAACAGGCAATCTTGATACAAAGAGCGGACAAGAGATTATGTCAATTTTACAAAGATTGAATCAGCAGGGTAAAACAATTGTGATGGTTACTCATGAAAAAGAAATTGCCCAATACGCAAAGAGAATCATTCGTATGCGCGACGGCGAAATTATTTCTGATGAAAGGATTAAAGATGAGACTGAGAAAGTTCCTTCAACCCCTGTAAACATTTCAGCAGAAGACATTCTATTGAAGTCACATTCAACTGTCAGAAAGGCCGAGTTCTTAGACCATATCCGACAGGCTGTTCAGGCCATATTTTCACATAAGATGCGTTCAATCCTTTCTATTCTTGGTATTCTTATAGGCGTTGCAGCAGTAATTGCTATGCTCGCTTTAGGGCAGGGAGCAAAAGAGTCTATTTCGAAGAGATTAGCTTCTTTAGGTTCAAATCTCTTAGTTATAAGCCCAGGCTCTCGACGAACACAAGGAGGAGTAGCTTTAGAAGCCGGAGCGATCACTAGATTTACGCTTAAAGATGCGAAAGCAATTGCAAAATTGCCAATGCTGGAAAAGGTTTCTCCTACGGTAAGAGGGCGCGCTCAACTCGTTTATGGCAATAAAAACTGGAATACACAGGTTTATGGTACAGGAGTAGATTACGCATCCATGCGAGCATCTATTCCTACTGTCGGCAGATTCTTTACAGAAGAAGAATTACGAATGCGTCAGAAAGTGGTTTTGCTTGGTACTACTGTAGTAAAAGAAGTTTTTGAAGATATTAATCCGGTTGGCTCAACAGTCAAAATAAACCGCATAAATTTTAGGGTAATCGGCATTCTGCCGGAGAAAGGAGCAACCGGCTGGCGCGACCAGGATGATCTGGTGGTAATTCCTATCACCACTGCTATGTACCGTCTTCTGGGAAAGGACTATGTGGATTCTATTGATGTGCAGGTAAAAGATATTAGTATGATGGAGGTTGCGCAGTCTTCAATACGCCAGCTCGTTATTAAACTTCACCGTCTTGACAAAGACGATGAAAGTTCATTTAGAATTCGTAATATGGCTGAAATTCAGGAAGTTCTGCAGAGCACAACCAAGACAATGACTTTGCTTTTGGGTTCTATCGCAGCTATAGCTCTTTTAGTCGGCGGCATAGGCATTATGAACATTATGCTTGTTTCAGTGACCGAACGTACCAGAGAGATAGGTCTTCGTAAAGCAATAGGAGCGCGCAGAAAAGACATACTGTCCCAGTTTCTTATTGAGTCCGTTGTTATGACATTTAGCGGTGGAATAATTGGTATTATATTTGGAGTGGGCATAGCTGCCCTTTTATCTTTTTTTGCAGGGTGGGCAACTAAGGTTTCAATATCATCGGTAGTTTTGGCTACAACATTTTCTGTTGCCGTTGGAATAGGCTTTGGTTTCTGGCCTGCTCGTCAAGCTGCAAAACTCAATCCTATAGAAGCATTAAGATACGAATAAAAGTAGGGACGGGGCTTGCCTCCGCCCTTTTTTCTTTATGTCTATTTTTATTGAGATTTTAGGCAATTTGAGGTAGGGTACTTCTAAGGTAACAGTAAACGCTTAATAATTAATATTATTTGAAATAATAAAAAGGAGAGAAGAAATGCCTGAGTCTGGTTCAAAAACATCAAAAAGACCAACTATTATTACAATATTCTGTATAATTTTTTTCGTAAGCATCGGTCTCAGCTTATTACGATTCCCTGATATGATTAAGAAGCTTTCCGAAGCCTATGGTGTCTGGTTTGCACCATACTGGATTGTGACATCGGCTCTTGCTATTGTGAGCTTTATTGGATATCGGAATATGCGTAGATGGGGTGTTTATCTTTATACAGCTCTTTTCGTGATCGGTATCATCGTTAATTTTGCTTTTTTAGGGTCGCTTTTTACAATGCTCACTTTGATGCCAATTATTATTATCATTATTGGCTTTGTTTACCTAAAGCGTATGCATTAAGGAAAAGAAAAAGGGGACAGACCCCTTTTCTTAAAAAATGGACTCAAATCTTTAAACGCTAGACTTCCCTATCAAGCCAAAGAATGACACAACAAAGCAAAAGGACAGGTCACGACCTGTCCCTACATGGATTTTCCGATTGAATCGGAAAATGACGTAATAACAAACCAAAGGGACAGGCATGCCAGTCCCCTACATGAATAATACCACTGTTTAATATTCAAACGAGCAATCGCAAGGACTGCCTCTACAATTTTCAGTAGCAAAAATATTTTTTCTTGACAGAGGATTTTGCGGTGTTTATAATGAACATATGTTCATAACAATTAGGAAATTTGATGAGACCTAAGAAAATAAGATGGATTAAGTGTGAGCCTGGGGAGAGATGTTTCAGACCGAAGTGTAAGCCTTTAGGTAAATTGGACGGCGTATATTTGACCCTTGATGAATTTGAGGCAGTAAGACTTGCTGATCTAGAAGAACTAAAACAAGAAGAGGCGGCGAAAAGAATGAATATTTCAAGACCGACTTTTTCGAGAATTATATCTTCCGCCCATCGGAAAATTGGCGATGCATTGGTAAATATCAAAGCCATAAGAATTGAAGGTGGATGTTGCGAGATTGCAAAAAAGGAGGAAGAATGAAAGAGAGTAAAAAACTTTTATTGATGATTGCGGCATTTTTTGGATGTTTTTATCTTCCTGTTGAGATGCTGCCGTTTAGAAATCCGGTTTTTGAAGCACTTGCATTGGTGCGATGGTATGCCCGTGAACATGTTTTGCTTTGCTTGGTGCCTGCATTTTTTATTGCCGGAGCGATTTCTGCTTTTGTAAGTCAGGCGTCTGTGATCAAATATTTCGGAGCAAAGGCAAACAAGTTTTTAGCTTATAGCGTTGCTTCTGTTTCAGGAACAATTC
>CAZMXO010000076.1:0-5127 GCA_964570265.1 uncultured bacterium | reverse complement strand
CTTATCAGGTGTCTTAGATGAGTATCCAAACCACAGAAGCAATTGTTCTTAGAAGCATAAATTTTGCGGAATCCAGCAAAATCGTTACATTCTACTCTCCTCAATTCGGCAAAATAAAAGGCATTGCAAAGGGCGCCAGAAGCACAAAAAACAAGTTCGGCAGCAGCTTAGAGATATTTAGCCACATTGTTTTAGTGTTTTATCAAAAGAAAACGGATATTCAGCTTGTTAGTCAATGCGACCTGAAGAATCCATTTTTAAATATACGAGATGATCTGATTAAAACAGCTTATGGGTCATATTTTATAGAACTTATCAATAAAACTATTGAAGGGGGTCAAGAAAGCGAGCAGATTTTTGACTTAATCCTGAATGCTTTAATTACATTAGAAACGACTGGCGTAGAGCCGGAAGTTCTTGCGCATTTTTTTGAGATCAGGCTTTTAAAAATGCTTGGATGCATACCTGTTTTTGATAGGTGTGTAAACTGTGGAGCAAAAATAACCAGTGGAAAATTCAGCTGTAGACTTGGCGGTCTTCTTAATAATGAGTGTTGGGGGGCAGACGAAAGCGCTTTTCAGGTGTCTCTGGGAACGATACTGACTATACAGCATTTACAGGCATCGGATTTTACATGCCTTTCCCGCTTAAAACTAAATAAATTATCTAGCAAAGAGCTTAAACTAGTGCTAGAATCCTATATAAAATACACATTGGTCAGAAATCTGAAGTCTTTGGATTTTCTGGAACAAATTATAAACATATGACATTTCAAGAAATCATATCAGCTCTTAGTGAATATTGGTCAAAGCAGGGTTGTGTAATTTTGCAGCCTTATGATGTTGAAGTTGGAGCAGGGACATTTAGCCCCTATACCTTTCTGAGAGTACTCGATGGAAAACCATGGAAGACTGCCTATGTTCAACCGTCCAGAAGACCGACGGATGGCAGGTATGGAGAAAACCCGAATAGACTTGGCCGCTTTTATCAATATCAGGTAATACTAAAACCTTCTCCTGATAATGTGCAAGAGCTGTATCTGAATAGCATTAAAGAGCTTGGGATAGATATTTCCAAACACGATGTACGGTTTGTTGAAGATGACTGGGAATCTCCCACGCTTGGTGCAACAGGTCTCGGCTGGGAAGTTTGGCTTGATGGCATGGAGATAACACAGTTTACATATTTTCAACAAGTTGGAGGAGTTGAATTAGCTCCTATATCAGTCGAATTAACTTATGGCTTGGAGCGCATTGCAATGTATCTTCAGGAAAAAGAAAATGTCTTTGATATTGATTGGACAAATGAATTTAAATATGGGGATGTTTACAAGGATAATGAAAGAGAGTTTTCTATATATAATTTTGAGAAAGCTGATACGAAAATGCAGTTTAAGCTCTTTAATATGTATGAAAAAGAAGCAAAAAGATTAATAGATGAAAAACTGGTTCTTCCTGCGTATGATTATGTGCTGAAGTGCTCTCACTCCTTTAATGTTCTAGATGCAAGAGGAGTTATAGGTGTAGCGGAAAGAGCTAAATTTATACAAAGAGTCAGAAAACTGGCTTGTCTGTGCGCAAAGACTTATCTAGGGAAAGAATGAAGAATTTACTATTTGAAATAGGAGTGGAGGAATTACCTGCTTCATATATTAACTCAGCGAGGAATAATATTAGGACAATTGTTTCTGAGATGTTTGAGGAAGCAGGATTCAAACCTCCTAAAATTCATTCTCTTGGCACTCCCAAAAGGATTGTTCTTTTTGTTGAGGGTCTAAGCGAAAAACAAGATGATAAGGAGATGAAAGTTCAGGGACCGCCTTATGATAAAGCGTTTGATAAGGACAATAAACCTATGTCGGCCGCAATTGGTTTTGCCAAGAAGTTCGGGCTGAGTGTCAATGAGCTAAAAGTTGAAGAAACTAAATCAGGAAAATATGTTTTTGCAGAGAAGATTGAGGTAGGAAAGCTAACTAGTGAATTGCTCAAGGAGCTGCTTCCAAACCTGATAAAAAGCATACCCTTCCCAAAGACTATGAGATGGGACGATTCTGGTGTCAAATTTGCGAGACCGATAAGGTGGTTGATGTGTTTATATGGGAAAGATGTAATTCCTGTTAAATTCGGAAAGCTTGAGGCCAAAGATATAACCTATGGACATCGTTTTCTTGCGCCGGACGCAATAAAAATAAAAAGTGCAGACATTGACGAATATGAAAGAAGTTTGGAGCATGCTTTTGTTATTGTTGATGAATCTGCAAGAAAACAAGAAATAGAACGAAAATTAGTTTCTATTTTGAATAAATATAATGGAAGTAGTGATCCATCTTTTGATCCAAAACTTTTAAACACAGTAACTGATTTGGTTGAATATCCAAATGTGCTGGAGGGGGAATTCCCAAAAGAGTTTTTGGATGTTCCCGATATTGCGCTTGGGGCGGCAATGAAGTCACATCAAAAATATTTCCCCGTAAAAGATGAACAAGGTTTGCTTACTAACAAATTTGTTTTTATCTCCAATATGAAAGGGAGTGAAGTGACCATTATAAAGGGCAATGAAAAAGTTCTTAATGCAAGGCTTGCTGATGCTAAATTCTTCTGGGATGAAGATAAAAAAATAAGTTTAGAAGAACGTTCACAACAAATAATGGAGGCAAGAAATGCCCATCAGTTTGGAACACTGCCAAAAAGAATCAGAGCAATAGAAAGATTAGCAAAAGTAGTGAATAAAAATGTTGGGGTAAATCCAAAGATACTTAAAAGAGTATGCAGATTGTGCAAAGCCGATCTGGGAACCCATATGGTTGAAGAGTTTCCTGAACTTCAGGGAGAGATAGGCGGAGAATATGCATTGGAGAGTGGCGAACATGAAAAAGTTGTTTTAGGGATTATGTATCATTATTATCCTCGATTTGCCGATGATTCTATTCCTGTATATGAAGAAGCTAATGTGGTTTCTATATCTGATAAAATGAATGCGATTGTGTCTCATGTTATTGAGAATGAGAAAGCAATAACCGGCTCAGGTGACAAGTTCGCATTAAGAAGACAGGCAATAGGAATTCTCAAAATAATTCTTGAAGAAAAATATAACATTGATCTGGAGAATATAATCAGTGAGTGTATAAAACTTTATAAGATTAACGAAGATGAGCAGGAGAAGGTTTTTTGCATGGTCGTTGATTTCTTTAAGCAAAGACTAAAAAATTATCTTTTAAGCGCGGGACAGTATAAATACGATTTTATTGACGCAGTAATTAATACCTCTTCTTTTGAGCCTACAAAAAAATACGAAATTTTGAAGGCGCTTTCTGATGTTAGTAAAAGTGATAATTTTGAATCAATAACAACCTCTTGCAAGCGCATTTCCAATATCCTGAAACAGGCAAGAGAAAAGGGAATGAGGTTTATTTATTTTAACAAGAAAAAACTTGTTGAGCCGGAAGAAAAGGAGCTTGCCAAAAAGTTTTTGAATATTAGTAAAAGCGTAAACAAATTAATAAAAAACAAAGAATATTCTAAAGCGTTCAGTCAGATTATAAGTCTGAGAAAACCTTTAGATGATTTTTTTGACAAGGTTATGGTAATGGACGAAAACCATGACTTGAGGAACAATCGCCTTGCATTCCTGCAGGAAATAGAGAACATGTTTCTACAACTTGCCAATTTCTCGTATATTGTGGTAGAAAAGCAAAAAAAAGTTTTATGAAATGGATTTTAGATTGACATGATAAAAAATCTGTTAATAACAAATTGTAGACTTTTTAATTCATTACAAGACGAGAAGACTGTAGATATTCTTATAAAAGATGGTGCAATTACCCAGATTGGTAAAGTTGAGAAAAATTTTACTTGTGAGAATATTCTTGATGCTCAAGACAGGATAATAGCTCCCGGTTTTATTGATGTACACATTCATGGTGCAGGTGGTGCTTCCGTAGTGGATGGTACAATAGAATCGCTTCGAACTATATCAAAGACTTGTGCATGTTTTGGAACTACAAGTTTTCTTGGAACCGATATGTTTAAACCCAATATGCAAAATAGATGGCTAGCAGTCGCTTCAGAAGCTGTGGGTTCTGATTTAGGAGGTGCTAATTTACTTGGAGTACATCTTGAGGGGCCTTTTATCTCTCTGGAGAAAAAAGGCATGATTTTACCTGAGTGTATGTGTGCGCCGTCTTTGCGTGTTCTCAACGAGATAAAACGTATTGCTGGAGCTAATCTTAAAATGATGACAATCGCACCGGAACTTAACGGAAGCTTAGACATTATTCGCAATCTTGTTGATTCTAAAATAATTGCCTCGTTTGGTCATTCTAATGCTTTATATAGTGAGGCACTCAAAGGGATTGATGCTGGCATCTCACATGTTACTCACTTATTTAATGCAATGCGTTCTTTCCATCATCGAGAACCAGGACCGCTTTTGGCTATTTTTGAAACAGAAAAGATTAGTGTTCAAATTATTCCCGATGGTGTCCATTTTCATCCCAGTGTATTGAAATTTCTATTTAAAATAATAGGTGGAGAGCGCTGTATAGCAATTGCAGATGGAATGCAACCAATTGGTCTTGCAGACGGAATCTATATTTATAATGGAATTGAATACGAATCAAAGGGTGGAACAGCAAGGTATCGCGATGGTACATTAATGGGCACTGCTCTAGGTTTAAGTCAATTGGTATTGAGGCTTAAGGAGTTTACTAATACTTCTCTTGACGTTGCGATAAAAACGGTAACTGAAAATCCGGCAAAACTTCTTGGTATCGAAAACAGGAAAGGAAGTATTGCTGTTGGTAAGGACGCTGATCTGGTTATACTGGACAATGATTATTCCGTTTGGGCAACAGTTGTGGGAGGGAAGATTGTATTCCAAAAACCATAACATTTTTAAAATGGGGCAGTAGCTCAGTTGGGAGAGCATCACGTTCGCAACGTGGGGGTCATGGGTTCAAATCCCTTCTGCTCCACCGAAAAACAAAATAGAAGGAGCAAAACTATGGTCGGAGAAGGAATAACAGCAATAAATGAAAAGGTTAAAAAAGAAAGCGTATTTGTTCAAAGCTTAATTGCGGAGATAGGAAAAGTAATTATAGGTCAGCAGTATCTTGTTGACAGACTCATG
>CAZMXO010000075.1:0-5313 GCA_964570265.1 uncultured bacterium | reverse complement strand
ATGAATACAGACCAAACGTTTTTTACGAATGAGCCCGGTTCTACATTGCTGGACCGATTTAAGAAAACACTCAAAGATGTGCAATACTTTGATGTATTAGTCGGATATTTTCGCACCAGCGGATTTCATCAATTATGTGAGTCATTCGAATCAATCCATAAGATCAGAATTTTGATTGGCTTAAATGTAGACCGCAAAGCTTACGAGATTATTGAAACAGCAGAGTCTCAGAGCGAGCTGGATTTTGAATCACACAGCAAAACAAAACAATTCTTTGTTGAACGCACTACAACTGAAATGGAATATTCTGAGGATTCCTATGAAATGGAAGTGGGAATTAAGAAGTTTCTGGAATTCTTGAGGGCTGACTGCCTCAATAAAGAACAGGACATTGCCAGCGGAGGTAACGGGAAAAAGCTGGAATTTCGGGCATACCCCAGCGAAAACATCCATGCCAAAGTTTATGTTAGCCGTTTCCACAAAGAGGATCGAGATTTTGGCAGGGTTATCACTGGCTCCAGCAATTTTTCAGAAAGCGGGCTTGTCTCAAACAGGGAATTCAATGTTGAACTAAAAAACAAATCTGATGTTGAATTTGCCTTGAAGCAATTCGAGGAACTATGGAAAAACAGCGTAGATGTCTCACAGGGTTATGTTGAGACCATCCAAAAGAAAACATGGCTTAATGAAGATATCACGCCTTACCAGCTATACTTAAAGATGCTATATGAATACCTGAAGGAAGACATCAATCTGGATATGGAAATCAAAATGAACTTTCCAGAAGATTTTTTAGAGCTGGAGTATCAAAAGCATGCAGTGGTCTCTGCTAAGAAGATTCTGGATGCGTATAACGGTGTATTTCTGGCAGATGTTGTAGGTTTAGGAAAAACATATATATCCGCGTTACTGGCTCAACAGCTGCCAGGTGGTAAATTAATAATCTGTCCGCCTGTGTTAAAAGACTACTGGGAAGATACATTCTTTAAATTTGGAATTAGTAAATTCAGGGTTGAATCTATTGGCAAGCTTGACCGCATATTAAAAGAAGGCATTGAAAAGTATGATTATATCTTTATTGATGAGGCTCATCGTTTTAGAAATGAATACACCTATGGCTTCGAAAAACTTCATCAAATTTGTTTTGGCAAAAAGATTATACTTGTTTCGGCCACACCGCTCAACAACACTTTTCAGGATATTTACAGTCAGTTGAAGCTATTTCAGATTCCAAAAAAGTCCACTATTCCGGGTGTCCCGAATCTCGAGAAATTTTTCAAGAAATTAATGCAGGATCTAAAAAATCACAGTAAATCTGATCCAGAATATCTTGATGCGCTAAAAAAGGGATCTCGTGAAATCAGGGAAAAGCTTCTTAAATATATTATGGTTAGGAGAACACGGAAAGAGATTACAGATTACTTCAAAATCGATATTGAAAAAAGGGGCTTGTTTTTCCCTGACATGGAAGATCCCAGACGGATAATCTATCAGTTTGATGAAAAAACCAGTACTGTATTTAATCAGACAATGGAACTGCTTAAAAAATTTAGGTACTCTCGCTATACACCTTTGCTTTATCTGAAAAAAGAAATCACAGAATTTGAAAAACAGAGCCAGCGTAACGTGGGCGGATTTATGAAGGGTGTGCTGGTTAAACGGCTTGAAAGTAGTTTTTACGCTTTTCGCAAAACACTGGGTCGCTTTGTAGCATCCTATGAAGATTTCATTGATATGTTTAATAAGGGAACAGTGCTCATCAGCAAAAAAGTAAATGTTTATGACCTGCTTGATGAAGATAATGAGGAAAAGATCATGCGATTAATAGAGCAGGAAAAAGTCCAGAAATATGATAAAGATGAGTTCAAACCGAAATTAAGGAAAGAATTAATTGCTGACTTGGAACTGCTCAAAGAGATCAGTGATTTGTGGATAGACGTAGATGTAGATCCCAAACTGGAAAAATTCATCAAAGAACTAAAAAACAATACAGAGCTTAAAGGAAAAAAGATTATTATTTTTACAGAATCCAAAGAAACAGGCAACTATCTGCATAAAAACTTGAATAAGCATTTTCAAAATAAAATATTGTTCTATTCCAGCAGCGAGGGATTATTCTCTGATGGCAGAAAAACTGTTGAGGCATCCAGAGACATGGTAAAAGAGAATTTTGACCCGAATCATAGAGTCCAAAAAGATGAATTAAAAATTCTACTCAGCACTGATGTTCTTGCAGAAGGCATAAATCTTCACCGTTCTAACATTGTCATTAATTATGATCTGCCGTGGAACCCAACAAAGGTTCTGCAAAGGGTAGGACGTGTGAATCGGATAGGCACAAAACACAAAGATATCTATATTTTTAATTTTTTCCCAACAGACCAATCGAATGCGTATATTGGTTTAGAAGATAATATCAAGTCCAAAATCCAGGCGTTTCACGACACACTGGGCGAGGATGCAAGATATCTTACGGAAGAAGAGAGACTATCTCAGCATGGAATTTTCGGAGATACTCTATACAAGCGATTAAACAACAAAAAGACATATCAGGCTGAGGAATATGAAGGCGAGCGGTCTGAATTGGAATATCTTAAATTTATTCAGGATATTAGAGATAATCAGCCCCAACTTTTTGAAAGAATAAAACGCTTTCCGAAAAAATCCCGCTCTGCCAGACGGAATGACGCAATGACCGACCAATTGCTTACCTTTTTTAGAAAGGGTAAATTGAAGAAGTTCTTTCTCTTCGACGGCAAGGCGTCAAAGGAACTCTTGTTTTTTGAAGCTGTGGATCTCTTTAAATGTGAAGAGAATACAACCAAACAGAAAATACCGAAGCAATACTACCCAATGCTGGATAAGAACAAAGCTGAATTTGATCTGGTCACATCAGGTGAAGTTTTGGAAACTAAACGATCAGGCGGTCGTTCTAATGAAAGTTATGTAGTTAGCCGATTGAAAGCAAAGGAATTTCAGCGCTATCACGGATTCACGGACGATGACGAGGAATATATCCGCCAAGTACTGAAAGCATACGAAAATGGCGTGATTCCGCAGAACACTACCAAACGCATCAGGAAGCAAATTGAAAAAGAGCCCAATCCTCTCAGGGTTCTGGCAATACTCAAGAATAATATCCCATATAACCTTCTGGATTCTCCTACAGCGCGCCAGCCAGTCATTTCAACCAAAAGAGAGATTATCTTATCTGAATTCTTGACCAGCGGAAATAACAAGGAATAATTGTGGACAGGCAGGCAGCCATAAATCTGATATCAGATACATTCAATTGTCCTTTCGACAAGAGCAGATTTTTAAATTTTGTCAGAAATCTATTTAATAATATAGATGAATCAAAAGCATTTGAATATCATGGTTCTTATATTCCCGATTCATTCAAGGAACATATCAAGCAATATAAACGACTTGGCAAATATACTGATCCTGAAGGCAGTGAACTTGATGTGTTAATTATTCACTTGAAGCGAGAATCATCTCTGGAGAGAGCCCGCACAATGCAGCGTAATTTTATTGCTTGGTATCTGAAGAACCGCGGAGAAAAAGATGCGGCGCTAGTTGCTTACTATGCGGATAGCGCAGAAGACTGGCGGTTTTCTCTGGTTAAGATGGATTATAGGACAGACACTTCAGGCGAAAAGATAAAAGTTAAGCAAGAACTGACTCCAGCAAGACGATTTTCCTTTTTGGTCGGCAAGAATGAAAGCAGCCATACTGCCCAGAGCCGTTTAGCCCCAATCTTACAGAATGACGGCAATCCAACTTTCAAGAACTTAGAGGATGCCTTTAGCATTGAAACGGTTACAAAGGAATTCTTTGAGCAATATCGCGCTTTATTTAATGATGTCAAAGATGCTCTTGATGAAATTGTCGGGAAAGACATAAAAATAAAACAGGATTTTAAGGAAAAAGATATTGATACAGTTGATTTTGCCAAAAAGCTTTTGGGACAGATTGTCTTTTTATATTTCTTGCAGAAAAAAGGCTGGTTTGGCGTTAAGAGAGGAGAAGAATGGAGTTCGGGCTCAAAACATTTTTTAAGAGAACTTTTTGAGAAAAAGCATAGTGATTACAAGAACTTTTTTAACAATATTTTAGAACCCTTATTTTATGAAGCATTAAGGCAAGATCGTTCTTACGACAAGGACTATTACAGTAGATTTGACTGCCGAATACCATTCCTTAACGGAGGGCTTTTTGATCCAATAAATGATTATGATTGGGTTGATACAGATATAGAATTGCCCGGTGAACTTTTCTCAAATAAGATTAAAACAAAAGAAGGCGATACAGGCACAGGTATTCTGGATGTTTTTGACCGCTACAATTTTACTGTAAAAGAAGATGAGCCGCTTGAAAAAGAGGTTGCGATTGACCCAGAAATGCTGGGAAAGGTATTTGAGAATCTTCTAGCAGTTAAAGATCGTAAATCCAAGGGGACATATTACACGCCTCGTGAGATTGTGCATTATATGTGCCAGCAAAGCCTTATCAATTATCTTGATACAGAATTAAATAAAGATGCGGCTGTGTATCAAAAAATCGGTGATATTCAAACAAACGCTTTCGGCAACAAAGTAAAAGCCGGGCAATTAGACCTGACTGCTGAACACAAGTTAGGAGAGAAGATAGCAAAAGAGGATATTGAAATTCTGATAAAATACGGTGAACAGGTTGGAGAGAATGAAATTACTGCTATTAAAAAACAGAGAGATATTTCAGAAGGCAAACAAAAAGGAACAGGTACTAAGTCTAAACTACCGCAATTAGTTATTGATAATGCTCTGGCAATTGATAACGCGTTAAAAAATATCCGTATTTGCGATCCTGCGGTAGGCTCAGGAGCTTTTCCAGTTGGCATGATGAATGAAATTGTTCGCACAAGAAATGCGCTTACTCCCTATTTGTCAGCATCTCGAACTATCTATGAGTTCAAACGCCACGCTATTCAGAATTGTCTCTATGGGGTCGACATTGACCCGGGAGCAGTAGAAATCGCCAAACTGCGATTATGGCTTTCACTTATTGTTGATGAGGAAAATATTGAGCGAATCAAACCATTGCCGAATTTGGATTATAAGATTGTGTGTGGTAATTCGCTTTTGGGAGTGGAGAAAGACCTGTTAAATTTTGATTTATACAACAAGCTGGAAGAATTAAAACCATTGTTCTTTGAAGAAACTAACGCTCGGAAAAAACAGGAATATAGAAATCAAATTGATGAGTTAATTAACCAAATGTAGGGAATAATCCAAAACGACCCAAAAAGGATAATTTAGGATGCCCAAAAAA